>NZ_BJBV01000004.1:0-236608 GCF_036245925.1 Shewanella sp. M-Br | reverse complement strand
GGCTGCGTGTCGATGAGTGAATGACATGGCAAGCCTGTGCGAGTGGATACCCGTAAACGCTGAACTTCTAACAACTGAAATTACTGCTCCCCAAACACTACTTTCCAACACATTTCTGTCCCCAAACGAGTCACATATCTACTTTAAAGCAAACAGGCAACACCGATGTTAAACAGGTGAGCCATGGTGATTGGCGAGACGACCGTCCGCACCATGGACGGGGCGGTTGAGCATCCACGGAGGGACTTGCTGCGTGTCGGTGAGTGAACACCATGGCAAGTCTGCGTTAGTAGATATCAGCCAACGAATACACGGGGTCAGTGTAAACGAATCTGGTTGCCATAACTTACCTAATGCTATTACCCACCTTTAGTGCATAAAATCTAACGCTTTTTTGTCCCGAAGTGAGTTGTGTGGTGTCAAGTGGAGATTGTACGATTAAGTCGTACTACATAATCAAAACTGCCAGTTCGTGTATGAGTTAGTACACTTATTGAGATGGCGCGACTGGCGTCATCTCTATCCCGCGAAAAAGCTGATAGCGATCAACATCATCGTCTAAATATTGAATATTCTGCGTCCATTGCCATGCGTTAGCTTGAGCACCCGCCCCCTTTGCCTCGAACAGTAATTGAATTAACGCAGACCGGGCAGTCACCACGCCCTCACCCAGCAAAGAATAATCGCCATTTTGACGATATAAGCTAAAGACTTGCAGCTTCTCTTGGGACACGCCATCGTAATAGGTCAACAACACTTGCTCGCCCTGCTCCCTAAACCACCAGGTTTCACTATAGGGCGCACGCGTGCCAACACTCACAGACAATAACAGCTGCCGCTTATCATGGGAGCAAAATCCGGTGACAGTCACTTTTCGTGGCACTTCCCCCACTTTGGCTGCATCACCCACCCATTGACCGGTAAACTGAGGGCAAAACTCACTAAAACTCACCTTAGCCGCGTGCGCAGCCAGAGGAATAGCAGCACTCAGTGCAATTGTCACTCCCCATAATAGTCTTAATCGGTTGATTTTATTCTGCATCTACCTAGTCCTCAGCCGAAATATCACCCTAGATTAGCCTGTAATTCTGCCATCAACAAATCACAATTAGCCGACAACTATTCACAGATGCTTACACAAAGCGTCCCGCTATGGGTTATCACTCAGTTTGCTTTCATGCTCGGTTTCTATACTCTCGAATCTGCACCACAAATAAAATCATTATAACTATATGTATGATAAGGAGACTCACAGTGAAGAAGACAGGAATCTTATTGCTCTGTCTGTTGATGCCATTCGGCTCAGCATTTGCGGAGCAGGGTAAACCGCTCTCGGTGGAATTGCTCTGGCAACTTAAGCGTATTGGTAGCCCAGTCGTATCGACCTCTGGTAAGCATATTATTGCGCCAGTCACAGAATATGATCTGAAGGAAGATAAAGGTTCGACCCAGTTATGGCGTTTTGATGGCGAAGGTAAAAATAATCGTGCTATTACAGTCAAAGGGTTAAAGGTGAGCGAGCCCGTGTTTTCGCCCGACGGTAAAACCTTGGCCTTTGTAAGTGAGCGAAATGAAGACGACGCAGGCCAAATCTACCTATTGCCTATGGACGGTCCGGGTGAAGCGCAGCGCTTAACCGACATACCTACTGGCGTAAATGGTATTAAATGGGTTGGCAAGCATTTGTATTTCATCAGCAATATATTCCCAAATCAAACATGGGACGAGATGAAAACCCAACTAAAAGCCGACGAGGACAATAAGGTCTCCGCTCGCCAGTGGAACGCTTTGCCCTACGCTCAGTTTGATCACTGGTTAGATGAACGTCGCCAAGCCCATGTATTTAGGATCCCCGCTTCGGGCGGCGAAGTCGAATCCGTGACGCAAGCGCTCGGCCATGAATTACCACGCTCGAGCCAAAGCAGTTCAAGTTACGATATTTCGCCTAATGAAGGCTTAATTGCCTTCAGTACTTATGGCTCAGACAACCATATCGACCCTAAACTGGATATTTTCCTTGCGACGATTGGCAGTGGTAAAGCAGAGAATATCACCCCAGAAAATCAAGCCGCAGATGCTGATCCCAGCTTTAGCCCCAATGGCAAAACGTTGGCTTTTACCCGTCAGAAAATCCCCGGTTTCTATGCCGATACTTCAAGGCTGATGTTACTGGATATCGATAGCCGTAAACTTAATACACTAACACCAGAGTGGGATCGTTCGGTCAGCCAATTTAATTGGACCCCCGACAGTAAAGGCTTTTATGCCACCATCGAAGATGCCGCCACTAACCGCATTTATCATATCGATGCCAAAAACGGTAAAGTCAAAGCCATTACAGAGGCAACTGACTTTGGCCAACCCGCCATAGGCAAAGACGGTGAACTGATTGCCACCAACGAGAGCTTTTTGCACCCAGCGCACTTGGTCAGCATTAATCCCGGCAATGGTAAGACGGTACGCCTAGAGAATTTTAATGACGATATTCTCAAAGATGTTGATTTAGGCACTTACGAATCAGTGACCTACAAGGGATATCAAGATCAAGATATTCAAATGTGGGTTCACTATCCCCCCGGATTCGATCGCAGTAAAAAATATCCACTCTTTATGCTAGTTCACGGCGGGCCACACAACGCCATTACCGACGGTTTCCATTACCGTTGGAACGCACAAACCTTCGCGTCTTGGGGATATGTCACTGCATGGCCAAACTTCCATGGATCTAGCGGCTTCGGACAAGCGTTTGCCGATGCGATTAACCCAGATTGGAAGAATAAATCCCTCGAAGATGTGCTCAAGGCGGCAGACTGGTTTAAACAGCAAAGCTGGATAGACAGCGACCGCATGGTGGCGGGTGGCGCAAGTTACGGCGGTTATCTAACCTCAATTATTTTAGGTCAACCACATCCCTTTAAAGCCTTGTTGATCCATGCTGCGGTTTACGACATGTATTCACAAATGGCGTCGGATTTTGCCGTGCACAGCACCCGATTTGGCAACTACTGGGATAATCCTGAACTGTATAAAGCCATTTCTCCCCATTACTTTGCGGCTAACTTTAACACTCCGACCTTAGTCAGCCACGGTCAGCTCGACTACCGAGTACCTGTGGGACAAGGATTTGAACTGTTCCGCACACTGCAAACTCGCAATGTGGAATCACGGATGATTTACTTCCCCGATGAAAATCATTGGGTTATGAAACCTAATAACTCTATCTATTGGTATAACCAAGTGAAAGATTGGATGACCCATTATGCTAAGCCGGGTGGACAATAAACGCTGCATCTAGCACCAAGAACAGAAAAGCAAAAGGTCTGCACTATGCAGACCTTTTCTTTATTGAATCAAGCCTCGCAATGATAGCTTATTGGCCAAATCCCGTGGCTTTAATATCGACGGTTTGCACTTTGCCGAACTTAGCGGCAATAGGTGCAATCTTAGCCGCATTGCCAATCAGCACAAATTGCAGATCTTTTTGCGGGAAGTAAGTTTTCACTAACCTTTGGGTTTCTTCTAAGGTCAAACCATCCACCTTAGCTTGGAACTCATTGATAAACTTATCATCAAAACCGTACAGATACATGCCAGACAACAATCCCGCCAGCTGCCCTGAGGTTTCAAACTGAGGCGGGAACTGACCCTTAACGTAGGCTTTAGCCGAATCTAAGGTCGCTTGATCTACACCTTTTTCCCATAAACGTGCATAGGTTTTCAAGGCTAAATCCATCGCTTCTTGAGTGGTTTCCGTCTTAGTGAAAGTACTGATTGTGAATACGCCCGAATCGGTATAAGGGCTAAAACCTGAGCGTGCGCCATAGGTTAAGCCTGCGTTCACCCGCAGCTCGTCGTTAAGCCAAGAGGTAAAACGACCACCTAGAATAGTGTTCACTACCGTTAAACCTACATAGTCTGGATTGTCACGACTAATACCTAAGCCCCCGATCACAAAAGTAGTTTCGATTGCATCGGGTTTATCCACCAGCAAGACTTTGGCCTCAGTCAACTGAGGCAAACCTTGGTTTAAATCAGGTTGTACCAGTTTTTCGCTGCCTTGCCACTGACCAAAGGCTTGCGTCAGCTTGGCTTTCATCGTCGCCACATCAAAGTCACCCACGACAGTTATCGCGGTATTGGAAGGTTGATAGTAACTCTTATGGAAGGCGCGCAGCTGCGACACAGTCACTTGTTCAAGCGAATCACTGTTACCCGAAGCCGCATTGCCATAGGGATGTGCACCAAATACGAGCTTATCAAAGTAGCGACCAATCACCGCCCGCGGGCTTTCTTTATCCTGCTGCAGCCCTGCAATCGCGCGCTGTTTGAGTTTATCGAACTCGGCGGCATCAAAGTCAGGCGTTAACATCGCCGCGCTAAATAAGCCCAGCATCAAGTCAATGTCCTTCGCCATAAAGTCTGCACTCAGATAACTGCCTTCCTTATCCGCTTCGGCCACTAAGCTTGCGCCGAGAAAATCCACTTGCTGCTCGATATCCGCCTTAGATTTCCCCGCCGCCCCTAACAGCAAACCTTCTGCCGTCATTTGTGCTACGCCTGCGGTGGTGTCATTCACAGCACCCGCACGCACCACGGCATTTAAGGTAATCAAAGGGACTTCGCGCTGCGGCATTAAGTACACAGTTAAGCCATTATCTAACACAAACTTATCGTAACTTGGCATCGCAAAACTGCCAGTATCGACCCGCTTTGGTGCCGATGTCGCCGCGCAGCCCGCTAAGACTAAGCTGGTGCCTAAAGCCAATGCTGCCATTAACTTAGACGGTTTCGCCAGTGATGCCATCTTAAGTGATTTCATTGCTGTCGATTTCACTGCTATCGATTTCATAGGGAGGACTCCTCGGTTGCCGCCAGCACAGCCACAGTGCGATTCGATTTACGTAAGTAGGTTTGGGCAACTCGTTGAATATCCGCAGGCGTCACCTTGTTATAGGCTTCAGGTGCATTAAATAACTTGTCGTAACTGCCAAAATACATCTCATAGGTGCCTATGGTATTAGCCTTACCATTAATGGTTTCCATCGAGCGATAAAAATCCATCAACTTAATATTTTTAACTTTATCCAATTCTTGCTGGGTAATACCTTGGGCCGCAATCGCATCGATTTGCTCAATCAGCGCATGCTCCAGCGTCGAGGCTTTCACCTCAGGTGTAGCAACACCCATCACATAGAAGAGGTTAGGATCGACCGACATCGGCATGTAGGTTTGCGCTTCTAAGGCCACTTGTTTATCAACCAGTGATTGATATAAACGCGAGCTATTACCTTGACTTAGAATCGAGCTTAATAAGTCCAGCGCATAAAAATCCGCATGGGTTGCCGCTGGAATATGGTATGCCAACATCACATTAGGTGTGCTGACCGATGCCTTTTGCACAAAGGTGCGACGCTCACCCTTTTGCTCAGGTTCGACAGTGCGAATCGCTTTAGGCGGAGTCTGTGCCGGAATAGGCGCAAAGTACTTATCTGCCAAGGCTTTTACTTGGGCAAGCTTTACATCACCGGCAATCACGACCACGGCATTGTTCGGCGCGTAATAGGTTTTATGGTATTGGACTAAATCTTCCAGCGACCAAGCGGCGATATCCGACTCGTGACCGATCACCGACCACGAATAAGGGTGGGCTAAAAATGCCACGCCTTTGATTTCGCCTTCGAGGGCATTCCAGTTAGAGTTTTCTAAGCCAGTGGAACGCTCCGACTGCACTACGCCACGTTCGCTATCGACCATGGCTTGGTTGATATCTAAGTTAGCGATGCGGTCAGCTTCGAGATCGAACATAGTTTCGAGCGCATTGGCGGGGAACCAATCGGTATAAACCGTCATGTCTTCAGTGGTATACGCATTGTTTGCGCCACCCGCGGCTTCCATAGTACGGTCGAACATTTTTGGGCCGTACTTTTTCGAACCGTTGAACATCATGTGTTCGAAAAAGTGCGAAATACCGGTAATGCCGGGCACTTCGTTACGTGAACCGACCTTCCAAAATAAATACATGTTGGCATTGGGAATTGAGGCATCTTCTAGCACCATGATTTTCATGCCGTTATCTAGCGTGAAACTCTTAATGTCTTCTGCCGTGGTGGCCTGTGCTTGGCTTAGGGGGGTCAAAAGTCCCATGGCCAACACCAGAGCCGATAGCGTGCGCTTCATCTTGTTCGCTCCTTGCTGTAAATATCCACATATAGAGGTAAATTGTTTAACAAATCAAGCGCAGGAAGCGTATCCCGCGCCGATTTTTTGTAAGCTCAAGTTATACCGCAGCGCTTACGGAATAATGCATTAGCCACTTATTGGGCTTTGAGCGCCGTTAACGCCACTTTGGTCATGGCCTCAACGCCCACTTTTAGCGCGCTTTCATCCACATAAAATGCCGGAGAATGATTGCTAGCCGCCGTTTCAGGGTCCGTTCCCTTTGGCGTCACCCCGAGGAAGAAAAACATCCCCGGCGTTTCTAAGGCGTAGTAAGCAAAGTCTTCGGCACCTGTGATTAACCCAGGTTCAATCAGCATCTTATCGCCCACCACACTCGCAAGCACAGGCCGCATACTGGCGACTAATTCGGGATTGTTGACCACCACAGGATAACCTTGATGGATCTCAGTAGTGGCAGTCGCCCCTAAGGTTTTCGCCGACAGCTCGGCCATTTGCGCTAGACGCACTTTAATATCGGCGCGCATAGGTTGGTCGAAGGTGCGAATAGTGCCAATCAGCTCGACTTCATCGGGAATAATGTTAGAGCGAATACCGCCATTGACCGCGCCAAAACTCACCACCGCCGGCGCTTTAGTGATATCCACCTGACGGCTGACGATCGTTTGCACGTTAGTGATAATTTGCGCCGCAGCGACGATAGGATCAACCCCATTCCAAGGTCGTGAACCGTGGGTTTGGCTGCCTTTCACTTTGATGGTAAAAGAGTCTTCACTCGCCATTGCTGGGCCACTGCGCAGGCCAATCATGCCACTCGGCATACTCGAGGTGACATGCATACCAAATACTTGCTCGGGTTTGCGCTGAGCAAACAGCCCTTCTTTGAGCATCAATTCCGCGCCGCCCTCTTCACCCTCTGGCGCACCTTCTTCAGCGGGTTGGAAGATAAACATCACATCCCCCGCTAGGCTTTCTTTCACTTTAACCAAGTTTTCGGCCACGCCCATTAACATAGCCACATGGGTATCGTGGCCACAGGCATGCATCACACCCACTTTTTGATCGCGATAAGTGTCTGTCACCTTAGAGGCAAAAGGCACATCGACCACTTCAGTCACAGGCAGTGCATCCATATCTGCTCGAATCGCAATCAGCGGACCAGGCTTGCCACCTTTCAGCTTTCCGCCTTTCAAAATGGCCACCACGCCCGTATGCGCCCCCCCCGTTTGTACCTCTAACCCTAAAGATTTCAGATGTTTTTCAATAATCTTGCTGGTACGAAACTCACGGTTAGACAACTCAGGGTGTTGATGCAAATCACGGCGCCAGTCGATCACCTTTTGCTCCACACCCGCCGCCAACTTAGCCGCATCAGGCATAGCACTGGCCGCCGCTTGCGCCGAACTCAAACCCGCGCCCATAAAGCTCAAGGCTAAGGCTGAAGCGAGTAAGGTCTTGGAAAAATGAGATTTATTTACTAGGGGCTTAAATTCAAATGATGTTGATGCAGCAAGTGATACAGAGGGTAAAGTCATAGCGATAGCCTATTGTTGTTTTTATAAGCTACCTAAACTACACGGACAAGGAGAAATTGTTAATAGATTTAATGATAAAGGTAAAAAAGACTGTGCTTCATTAGAGGCTGTCTTTAACCGTCATTCCCGCAATGCTGTGGGCGGGAATCTAGCTTTTAGATAAATCAACCTGAAAAAAGATAGGGATGGCGGATCTCAGTTAAAGAAACTCAAGGCAACGGAAAAGCTGTCCCAATGCTTGGCATCGTTAGCTTTAGTCACAAAACAACAAATTCACGATTTTCTTTAAAACCACATGGCCATCGGCCTTGGCTATACAACTCAGCCACCTCACTCCATACGCCCTTTTGTCTGAGAGCGGCCTCTCTCGCTGCCATTTTGAAGGCAAAGAGTGCGCCGCCTCTAAAGCTCTCAGTAAAATCATGAGGACCATACACAAGCAAAGGATGTGACCGGCCAATTTTTCTCAGAGATCTGAGCGCCGATTTATACACAAGCATCTCCGCGTCTTTTGTTTCTTCCAATTTTTTCGGACCATTCAAAGGATCCTCTTGATCTCTGCTTGTAGGCAGCCACTCCCATCCATATGTAGAACCCAATACGCCTTCAATCGGACTTGCAGCCGAGAGCCAGTCAATAAATTCAACTTGTTTGGCTAGATATTCAGGTGTCATAGGAAGTTAACTCCGTGTTAAAGGAGTTTCAAACTGAAGCAGCAGTTTGAACTTCCAGTGAGTAAAGCGAAGGATTTTAAACGCTTTGTTACGTTTTGGCTCCTTAGCTTGGTTTACCAGCCAAAGTCTAGCCACCCATTTTAAATCAACAACATAATGCACTTTCGGTTTCTCTACCACCTGTACTGGCTAAAATTACTTGAACAAGAGCCATCATATGTGGATGTCTGGCTAAAATGCCTAGCTAAAATTGCCTTTCTGAGTAACACAGTATTGCGCGGGAATAACGGTAATGAAATTTAGTCAGCAACTCACAGAAAATTAAGCTCTTCATCTTGAAGGGATAAAGTACTATCAATGGAGGCTAATAACACACCATAGGTGTAACCGCAGTTGCCCACAAAAATCACTTGATTACCATTGAGTACCATCACTTCAACCCCATGATCGGTTTCCCAGTTGCAGGCGTAATGATAACGAATTGCCCGAGTCTCCATTGTGCTGGTGTCATCCAATATAATGTACAACGGCTGGGTATTTGCGGCTATTTCATTGATGGTATTTAAAGAAATCTCTAAGTCACCGCAATAATCTTCAAAGTACTTATGCATTTTGAGCATAGCATTTAGAATTTGATACTTCGTCTCTTGTGTCATCAGAGAAACGTCTTCGAGCATTTTTATGCGTAACTTATCGTTGCCCTGAAGCTCACCTTCAATAATCAGTTCACTAGGTTTGTTGAATAATGGATCGTACATTTTTGTTATCCTTAATCCTCAATTAATTCATCTGGATATAGCGCGATTTGCGCCAAGGATTGTGCAAAAAATTGGCTTAGATCTGGGCTAATAAAGTCCATCATATCGGGGTCATGGGTGTATGCTATCACTTGTCCCATTTGGCCTAATGCCGAGGGCGAATGATCTGCAATCAAGAGTAATGTGCCACACCCAAATTGGGCAAAGGGCAGCCAACCTTCTTGATACCATCCCGATTGGATTTTGGGATCCCGCACTTCTGGCTCTTGGTAATCAGCGTAGTGCTGGGCCCGTTTTTTCATTCGGTCACGATATGTAAGAGATGAGGCTAATGACAAAAAATCATACCGGCAAAAGTAATCTTTCCGGGCAAAGACTGTGCTCCACTCATTGCCGCCATTGGCATATCCCCAAAGCTCCCTTAACGGAGAAACAAATTTAAAACCTAATTGTTTTTCGGCTTCATCTAAGACTGAGTTTGATAAGCCACGATCCAGTTCTAATGTTTGATTCATGTTGGCGTAAATAGCACTCAATGCTTGTAGATACGTCTTAACATCCATTGTATTTATTCCTTCATCTTGACACTTGGCCGCAGTGTTAATCCGTTTGCTTTATACCGCTAACATATACACTTGGCGAACTTATTTAATCGAATTAACCACATAAATTCTATTTTCATATTACTGCGACAGATTTTGTCGCAGCCTTCTATGACTTACTAAGCCGCTATTCCAGTCATACCTTATTAACTAGATATACAGCCTAATTTTCAGCGTCAAGTGACCCTTACTCAGTTTGAGCCCTCGTTCGCCACACAAAATATCGGTGAATGAATTAGTCGAGCGTCTTGCAAACCACACGCAGAATACGAGTAAACGTTCGGTGCAACATCCACTACTCGATGATATAGACCAAGCACTAGCGGCAATTGTGCGTGTAGTCGCGAGGAACACCATAGAACTCAGTTAATACAATCAGATAGGCGTGCTAAACAAACAACGCCCCCACGATGCCCTAGTGATTATCGGGCTAACGGCTAACCCTAATCTTGAGTCAGAGCTTGAGGTATTAGTAATAGCCACTGGCATTACAACAAAACCCATAGAAAATCAGGCATCTATAGCGTCACAAATTGATGATAAGTACATTTAAGCGACAACAGCATTAACTCGACTGATGAATTCCTTTATGCATCTCTTTATGCAAGAAGACTACGTCCTTATCGATAATTTCGAGTCGCCAGCCATAGTGATGCGCGAGCCACTCAAAGGTCGCTTCGGCGTAAAAATTGATGTGGGTGGGATCGTTTTTATAGTGCCAGCGGGCAAATGCGGTTTTATCCTGCACACGCTTGGTCATGACCGCCAAAATGCCGTTGGGTTTTAATAACCTATCGAGCTGAGTAAGCAACCCTGCGGCACCACTCACGTGTTCTATGACTTCGGTCAAGGTAATAAAGTCGTATTGGCGGGCTAACATTTCGGGATTATTGGCGTAATAAATGTCGTAATTATCTATCTGATAACCGCGCGCCTTTGCCATTAGACTCAATGCCTTACCTTCTCCGCAGCCAAAATCGAGCCCTTGGGCCGAAATGCTAACACGGCTAAGTAGTGGCTCGAGTGTGCGATTTAAAAATGTTTGATAGCCGAGATCATCGGCATGATTCTCGTGCTTATCGTACTCGGCTTTTTCTGCCTCGGCCGAAAGATAAAACTCAGAAGGCACGCTCACCAGTTGGCAGGTTTGGCATTGCTGGTAGCTACGCTTCCTATCTTGATGATAAGCGAGTAATTCAACGCCATGACATAAGGGGCAGATATTCAACAACAATTCCTAGGGATATTAAGGTGCATAGTAATGAGAATAGTCGTAATGCCCACAAATAATGCTAGCACTGACCAGCTGAAATCGACTATATCGATGGCCTGATTAAGGTTTAGGGATTTTACGCTCTTTTGCGGCGGCTTCTTTTGCTTCCCGTAAATATTTTTGCTCGCGACTTTCTCTTTCGTCGAACTGTTTTTGTGCCTTAAGTTTTTGCTGCGCTTCCCAATCGTTGGTTTGGGATTGTTGCTTAATTTTATCTTCCCGCTCTGTCGTCTCTTTAGTGGCTTGACGGGCCTTTTCTAATTGAGCCTGTTCTAATCGCTGTGAGTCGATGCGTGCCTTATCGGCTTTTTGCTCTAGGGTCAATCTAGGCTTTGGCGCCTCGGCGGCATTTGTTAACGCGAGATGAAAACTAAAGATGAGGACTAGCGATATTAATATTTTAGAGATTAACACTTTAAATAAATACGCCATTCCATGTCTCCTTGTATTCGATAATTGAATGAATCAATGATAAAAGCCAATTCACGCAAGATGTGCAAAACATAGCATAAAATCTGCCTAAGCTTGAAATATGCAGCAGGTGTTCTTAAAAAATATGCTTGAATACAAGTCTTAAACTACACTTTTTAAGTTTCT
The DNA here is from genome assembly GCF_036245925.1 of Shewanella sp. M-Br. Taxonomy (NCBI): domain Bacteria; kingdom Pseudomonadati; phylum Pseudomonadota; class Gammaproteobacteria; order Alteromonadales; family Shewanellaceae; genus Shewanella; species Shewanella sp. M-Br. The sequence continues at coordinate 224,992 of NZ_BJBV01000004.1, read as the reverse complement.
ATTTGAGTGAAACAACAATTAGGTTTATTTTTAACCCCATTGGAATGATGTACTATTGGGCAACTTCGTGTTCAACGAAGACCTAAAAATGGGATGTGACTATTTTGCGTCACAAGGGAGTATCCTGAATGATCAGATGGCAACACTTACTTAAGAAACTCAGTACAGATGATCCTGTACTGCAAGAAAAGCTGTCTCTCTGGCAAGCACATCCCCATAAAACCCCCTTAGCCTTAATTCAAGGCTTTAGCTTTATTAGTGCCAACCAAGCCACCCTCAGTTATTTTGAGACTGAATACGATGCTTTTGTGAATGCGACTCCCTATGATTTTTCTCCGAGGATCCAATCTTCAGGCCGCAATAGTGTTGAATTTGCACGGGAAATGATCCTCGAAGCCATTGCAGGCAATAATGTTGAATTCAACTGGCTGCACATGAGCCAACAAGGCAATGAACTGCCGACTCGAATTAATCTCTATCGCTGTTATCTGCAACAACAGCCCGTGGTACTCGTTGAATTACAAGCTCTTAATCGCCGCAATCAAATGCGCGAAACGATTTCTGATGGTTTTGCTCATATTCCCAAAGAAATTTTGTCGACCACGCTCGAAGAAAGTGCCGAAGCTGTGTATATCACTGACACTGATAATCAAATTTTGGCTGTCAATAAAGCCATGTGTCGTATTTGCGGCTATAGCGCTGAGCAGCTCATCAGTAAAACCCCTGAATTTTTAGAAGTAAGAACCCATAATATGGGGGAAGAAACCGAATGCCAGATCGCCTTGAAACAAAGGGGATTTTGGCAGGGCGAAACATGGAAAAGACGTTCAGATGGCAGTAACTTTCCTGCTTGGCAGAGCAGTCGTAAAATCGTCACTGAAGATAATGCTCATTATAATGTGAATATTTTCAGTGATATTAGTACGAAGAAACTATTAGAAACCCAGCTAACAACTCGGGCTATGTACGATACCTTGACTGGATTACCTAATCGGTTCCATCTCAAACAGATCCTCAATAGTGCCCTCGAAAAACTTAAAACTGATCCCCTCGCACTGGGCGCGTTGATGTTTTTAGATCTCAATGGTTTCAAGAATATCAATGACAGCTTCGGTCACTCCATGGGCGATAGAGTATTACAACTCGTCGCAGCCAGACTCGAAGCAGGTTGTATCGAAAAGGCCGATATAGCCCGTATGGGAGGAGATGAATTTACCTTAGTGCTGCAAGACTGTAGCTGTAAAGATGAAATTCAGCTGTTTGCAGAGCAGATTCTCAGCTTATTTGAGAGCCCCTTTGAAATTGAAGGCCAAAAGTTCTTCCTCGGCACCAGCATAGGCATCGCGCTATTTCCTACCCACAGTAACCAAGCGGGACAACTGATTAGTCTTGCCGATACTGCTATGTATTGCGCTAAAAAGAGCTTACCGCATCTCGTGTTTTACGATAAGGAAATGAGCCTAGCAGCCGAGTTAAAATTACAGTTAATCAATAACCTAAGGCATGCGCATAGCCTAAAACAATTCACTCTCGCTTATCAAGCTATAGTCGATTTACACACAAATAAAACTATTGCTGCCGAAGCCCTGCTCCGCTGGCAGAAGTCACCGACAGAATATTATGAAGCTGCCGACTTTGTGCCATTGCTTGAGGAAACAGGATTAATTGTCAGCATTGGCCAATGGGTATTAGAGCAGGCCTGTGTACAAGCGGCCCTCTGGCGAGCACATTATCAACCCGACTTTAGAATTTCAGTCAATGTGTCACCACTGCAATTAGAACACTTAGATTTTATCGACCAAGTGATAAATGCCTTAGAAATGGCGACGTTACCCGCTGAAGCACTGATTTTAGAAATTACCGAATCGGCATTGTTACGACAACCGGAGCAAGCACGACTCACACTCAATCGTATTAAAGCGTTAGGTGTCAGCATTGCCATCGATGATTTTGGGACTGGGTTATCGTCACTCAGTCGCTTAGGGACTTTGCCAATAGACAGCGTCAAAATTGATGCCGAGTTTGCCTTGCGCTTAAACGAAGTCTCAGGACAAAAGCTCTGCAATGCTATAGTGCAACTCGCACAAGCACTCGACATTCACTTCGTCGCAGAAGGTATTGAAACTCAACAACAAAAAGACATAATGACAGATATGGGCCAAGGTTTCGCCCAAGGATTTCTATTTGGCTACCCAAGTTCAGTTGAAAACTTCACCCAAGCCTTTCTTGCGGAAAAACGCTTAGCCTAGAACAGATTTAGGACTGCCGATGTTCGCATCGGCTCGATAATCCGACCTGCGTACCAAATTAACGCTCTCAACGTTTACAACGGAAAACGAAAGATTCCGCTAAGGTTTTATCGAAATATTTTGATGGGTCGCGAACTAAGGGGAAAGATTTTCTTGCAGAAAACACCATATTTAAAGCTCGATAGCCCTGCCAGCACGCCATTTACTAATAGTAATGAATGGAATTACTCCCCTGCAAAGCCAGTGATGGCCTGGCAAAGCACTCTCATCATTATCAACAAAAACACCATATTTAAAGCTCAATAGCCCTGCCAGCACTCTATTTACTAGGGTCTGTTGATCTTTGCTGTACAAATGTTGTTCAGCAATACATCGGCAGCCACATTAACATAAACGCCAGTGACACCATACTGGCGTAATTTCTTGCTAGCTTGTCATATCTTGTTGATATTGCTCGATAGTGCTTAATTCTTCCAAAAGCATTCTCCACTAAATGTCGATACCGATATAAGCACCAATCGACTCTTTCTTGAGGTGTATTCTTATAGCGGCGCCTTGGAATAACAGATTTCCCGCCTTTATTGGCGATAAGTTCACGAAAAGCATCGCTGTCATAACCTTTATCTGCAATGACGGTATCAACCTGCTTCAGGTGCTCAATTAAGCTGGGGGCGTGTGTAATATCGTGTTTTTGGCCTTCTGATAATTCGAAATAAATCGGTAATCCTCCGCTGTCGACGGCTAAGTGAATTTTGGTTGAATTACCGCCTCGACTTTTACCAATACTCTCATTACTTAGCATCGCTGCACCTGCACTGTGCTGGTGAGCCCGCACTATCGAGCCATCAATAAAGACCCATTCTATATCAGCAAGGTTGGCTAAGGCCTTGAATAAATGTGCTAGAACGCCTTTCTTAGACCATAAATGAAACCGTCTAAAGACCGTGCTCCAATGACCGAACTCTTTAGGTAAATCTCGCCAAGGGATACCTGTTCTAAGGCGGTAAAGAATACCTTCGAATGTTTGTCTATGTTCAGGTTTGTCATAAACACGGCCTGTGCTTTTCATTAAATGAAATAGCTTTTCCCAGCGTGCATCGGTTAGCATAAGTCTTGGCATGGCTTGAGGTTATGGTTACTTTTGGCGAAGCAAATTATAACGTCTTGCCATGCTGTCTAAAAATTACTCTCGAAAGATCAACAGACCCTAATAGTAATGAATGGAATCTACTCCCCTGCAAAGCCAATGATGGCCTGGCAAAGCGCTCTCATCATTATCAATAAAAACACTATATTTAAGCTCGATAGCCCTGCCAGCACGCCATTTACTAATAGTAATGAATGGAATCACTCCCCTGCAAAGCAATTGGCTGGCAAAGCTATCTCATCATTTGCTGTGCAAATGAATCCCAGTTATTAAACCGTATTTCACATTAAGTTAGCGTGATCTGAATAAGATTTTGACTATTTTAATTCGTACGGAGTCTCAAAAACTCAATAACTTAAAAGCACTAATTAATACCTAAAACATCTAAGACTCAATAGCCTTAACCCCATCAACTATACCTTACCACTGGATTCATTTGAGTTCTGATAACGAGCCTGCACTGTACTCGGCATCGCCTTAATCCGCAATTCCACCATAGCGTCAAATGCCATCATTAACGGCTGAACATCAAGGGTAGGATCGAGGGCGCTTAACATATAAGCGCAAGCTTCTAAGGTCGATAAACTATCGCTACGACTCGATTTACGGATCCGATAGCGCGATTCATAACCTTCAGCCAAATGCACCGCAGGATACTGGGTTAACCAAGGATTCAGTTGCAGCATTTTGAATGCCTTACGCCAAGTGCCATCGAGCAACAGCAATATACAATCAGGATTAATACGTTGCTGTTCAACACTTACACTTAACGCAGAGGGATAGACGAGATAAATAGGCTTATTACACGCCGCTAAATATTCCCGTAAACCGTTGAAATCAGACTCGCTTTCACCCACATAAACTTGCGTTTTAGGTACAGCAAGACTCAATACCCGCACACTATTCTTCTTATGCTCGACTTCACTCGGGTGCTGTAAAACCACCAACTGAGTTATTGGAGAGATAGGCTGAACGCTCGCACATAAGCAAGCATTTTGCGGATAACGACAGATAGCACAATAGTGACGGGACAAGCTTTACCCTCGGTTTAGTGAGTTATTTTACGAGTATACCAAAGGATAAAAGGGTATTAGACACAATAAAAAATACCCACAGTTCGCGGTCAAACAAACTGTGGGTAAAGGGTGTACTCTGTAATTAATCAGTGCCGCGAACTAATGCTCGCCAACTAATTGCTCTTGGTGCCAGTGGTCGAATCGACTCAGCGCCATCATCAACAATAAACCGATAGAAAACACGCCCATGACGAGTGCCACTGCATAAGGTGCTGTTAAATTCGTTTGCTGTATAAGTCCAGCTAAAACGGATGCACCACTCATCTGAATAAAACCTAGCATAGCCGCGGCAGTCCCCGCTCGTTCACCGAAAGCTGACAGTGCCATACTCGTCGCAGGGCCGAGTAAGAAGGCAAATCCCACACATAACAACATCATAGGTAACATGAAGTTAAAAGCTGCTGCCATCCCTGTATTTGGACCAAACTGTTGACCCGCCACTGTCGCCACTGAAGACAGAACGAGTAAAGACAGAGCCAAAATAACCGTTGGACGATTACCCAATTTGCGAATGACGATCGGTGCCGCAAAACAGGCCACGATATTGAACACAGCATTGAGTCCGAATAAGCCACTAAACGCCAGCTCAGAAACCCCTAAATGCCCAATCAACCACACAGGCGCATAAGACACATAACTCAAAATAGCCGCCATAGCCGACATACAAGCAAAGGCATAAAACAAAAAGTGGGTGTTACCGAGTACAGGTTTGAATCTGCCCCAACGGTAAAGTGGGCCAGTAGTAACAGTGTTGGCTGGACGAGTCTCAGGTAAGCGATAACCAACAACGAGCATCATCAACATGGCATATAACGTCATGAAAACGAAGGTTGAACGCCAGCCGAATTGCATCGCTAACAAGCCACCTAAGGTTGGTGCTAAAGCTGGGATCACGCAAATCGCGCCATTTAAGTAACTGTAAATTTTAGCGCCTTCTTTTTGTGAGTAGCAGTCGCGCACTGCACTAAACACCACAATAGAAGTTGAACAGGCGGCTAAACCTTGCAGCACACGAGCAATCTGTAACCAATGAAACTCGATGGCCGCGGCAGCGAGAAGACTACTTGCGCCGTAGAGTAAGACCCCGAAAATGGCCACAGGACGGCGGCCATAACGGTCGGCTAATGGCCCAATCAACACTTGGCCTAAGCCCATGGCGAATAAAAACAATACGAGCGTGGATTGCACATCACTGGCAGATACGGCGAATTCTGTCGCCATAGTTGGCATTGAAGGTAAATAAATATCGATGGCTAATGGGCTGAGCAGCACCATAGACATCAGGATAGGTAACAGATTGCGCCGCATAAATAATCTCAGTTGATCAGGGAAAGGTATTTCAGTGGGCGCTATTTTAATTAACTCAAGGTATGAACAGAAATGGTATAATTTCCAAAGTAAATTTCCTCTGAGGAATATCTGTGAATATCGACAACTTAGCCAGAATCGATTTGAACTTGCTGGTCATACTCAAAGTGCTGCTAGAGGAGCAAAGTGTCACTCGCGCCGCCAGCCGATTACATATAAGTCAGTCAGCCCTCAGTAAGAGCTTAAATCGACTCCGAGAAACCTTAGATGATCCCCTATTTCAGCGCACGGCGCATGGCTTAAAACCCACCGCGCACGCCCTCATTCTTGGGCAAAAACTGCCGAATATATTGCAAGACTTGTATCAACTCACTCAGCCTCCGACCTTTAATCCTGCCAGTAGCAATCGACAATTTTCTTTTGCCATGGTGGAAAGCGCCTATGAAACCCTAATCCCATATTTTATCGGCCCTATGCTGACCACGGCACCCAACGTCAAACTCGACTCCTATGTCTGGACCGAAAAATCGATGCAGGATTTGCAGCAAGGGCAAATCGACTTTGGCATTTCAGGGCGAGATTTGCATCCACTGTCGGATTTTCAAGTGGATCGCCTGCCCGAAGGGATTGCCTATCAAACATTATTTACCGATCAACAAGTCTGCTTAGTGCGAGAGGATCACCCGCTGATGGCGGCGCTCACCTCAGAACAATGGAATTTACCCCTTTACCTCGATATGGCCCATGTGCAGGTTCGTTGTGAAGGTAGTGATTGGTGGGCACTGGATTACTTTCTTGCCGATCTTGGGCATAGACGCCGGATCAGCACGACTGTACCCGACTTTTATGGTGCAGCCAGCGTTTGCGCCCACAGCAATTTAATCTTCACTCTGCCGTCGAGCTTTGCCCGTCACGCCTGCCAACTTTATCCGCTCAAACAACTGCCACTGCCTTTCGAATTTATGCCAATGGCCTATGTGTTGTTATGGCATCAAAGAAATGATGAAGATCAAGGGCATAAATGGATTAGAGAAACCATTTGTCAAAGTGTGGCTAAGTTATTCAATCCCACAGAAATGCTTTAACACGACAAAAACGATCAGTAAAAAGCCCGACAAAGCAAAGGCTTTATCGGGCTAATATCGAGGCACGCTATTAAGAATAGCGATTACAGAATAAATGTCGCGACTTGCGCATTCAGGTCATTAGCGCGAGCTTTTAACCCCCTCGCCTGTGCCAAATCTGCCATGGCCGACGCGGTAATCTCATCGGTCACATCTTTAATCGCAACCGTATTCTGGGTTATTTCACCCGTCACTTGAGTCTGTTCTTCCGCTGCGGTAGCAATTTGGCCTGCCATATCAGAAATCACGTTGACCGCTTGCGTAATCTCTTCAAGGGCTTTCGCCGCCGCATTGGCATCTTCTACGCTATGACCCGCTAATGCTTGGCTGCTTTCCATCAAGCTGACTGCTCGAGCGGTAGTGCGTTGTAGCGTTTCAATCGTGGTATGTACTTCCTGAGTCGAATCCTGTGTACGACGTGAAAGCACTCGAACTTCATCGGCAACGACCGCAAAACCACGGCCTTGCTCGCCAGCACGAGCCGCTTCAATGGCTGCGTTAAGCGCCAACAGGTTAGTTTGCTCAGCAATCCCTTGAATTGTCGCCAGAATACTCGAGATAGACTTAGCGTGACGACTTAAATCGCCAATGACATCCGTTGCTTGAGTCACTTCATCTGCGAGTGAATTAATCGAGTTACGAGTTTTATTCACTAACTCTTTGCCCTGTAAACTGCTCGCTGCAGACTGTTGAGCCGCTGTTGCCGTGTTCTCAGCATTGGCTGCGATCTCATTAGTCGCACTCGCCATTTCAGTTACCGCAGTCGCGACCATAGCGACTTCTTGCTGTTGACGTTGTAACTCGGCAACAGAAGTTTGCGTGGTGGCAAGACTACGTTCAGCATCGGCATCTAACTCATTCGCTAATTGGCGAATATGGCTGATCAGCTGATGTTGACTGCCCACAAAGCGGTTAAAGCTATCGGCAAGCACGCCCACTTCATCTTGAGTGTCGACAGAAATACGTTGAGTTAAATCACCATTACCATCGGCAATACGCGCCAGCGCCTGCGATACTCGACTCAGAGGACCCAGCAGGACACTTACTAGCCAAGAAATGGCTAATACACTTAAGATCAACACGAGTGCAGAAAGCCCAAACTGAGTGAGTAACAAACTCGACAGTGGTGACTCTAGCGTTTCCTTATCAAGCACTAACACTAATTCCCAATCTGTATTAGGGATATCAACGCTCCAGACTAATTTGTCACGTCCTTCATTTTCAAAATACATAGGCAACAGAGTGCCCGCTGCACGGCTCTGTTCTGGTAAGTTGCGATTAAGCTCGTTGTCGATTTCACCTATAGGTTTCATCGTCTTAGCTTGATCTTTATAAGCGATCACTGTGCCGTCTTTGTGCATCATGATGGCATAGCCGTTTGCCGGTAATTTCATGCGGTTGACCTCTTCGATAAGATTACTAATCGATAGATCTCCAGCAATAACTCCACCTGCAACAGGCTCGGCCAAAGTCACCACTAGAATATTAAAAGCAGTATCAAGATAAGGTCGAGTAAATACACTTCCACCAGTTCGCATAGTCTCTTGGTACCAAGGTCGTGTACGAGGATCATAATTTGTATAGTCAGTTGCAGGCTCTGAATCTCTCATATTGCCGTTAGACTCACCAAAATATGTCGATTCAAACCCTCCCGATTGCTTAGCCTGTTTCATTGCTTGCACAATGTCATTATTGCGCTGCCCAGCAAGACCTTTAACAATTTTCTGACGACTTGCAAGCCACTCACTAATTAGTAACGCTTGCTGGTCTCCAAGACGTTGAGCCTGTTCTAAATTCACGTCTAATAGTACTTTCTTCTGACTTGTATAACTTTGCCAAGATAACAGTAAAATTACCGATGAGAGAGCGAGAATTACGGAAAAAAGGATTTTTTGTCTTAATGAATATGATTTCATAATATATTTCACGAATAAAAACTGGATAATTATGCTGACCAAAAATAATAACTATTCCTAGTAGCGCTTAGTTTACTTAGATACGTAAAAATAACGGAGAATACACTTATTTTGACCGCAAGAATAAACAAACTCACAACAAATCCAAGATAGATCAACGTATGTATCTGAGCACCGACCTCTTATTTAATAGGACGCCTAATTTATGCATATTTAAATATGCACTATAAATCTCATGTAATTTAAAATTACTCTTATCTTAATGCTAATAGTTACGAATTAAATTCAACTTAAATAGAAATGAGTTATAAAAGCATTTAGATGAAAAAGTAATAAAAGTGCCATTTTTATTTCATGGCACTTTTATATCAAGATCAAATCATTCGCTATTTTAAACTTAGGCTACAGAATAAATGTCGCGACTTGTGCATTCAGGTCATTAGCGCGAGCTTTTAAGCCCCTCGCCTGTGCCAAATCTGCCATGGCCGATGCGGTAATCTCATCGGTCACATCTTTAATCGCAACCGTATTCTGGGTTATTTCACCCGTCACTTGAGTCTGTTCTTCCGCTGCGGTAGCAATTTGGCCTGCCATATCTGAAATCACGTTGACCGCTTGTGTGATCTCTTCAAGGGCTTTCGCCGCCGCATTGGCATCTTCTACGCTATGACCCGCTAATGCTTGGCTGCTTTCCATCAAGCTGACTGCTCGAGCGGTAGTGCGTTGTAGCGTTTCAATCGTGGTATGTACTTCCTGAGTCGAATCCTGTGTACGACGTGAAAGCACTCGAACTTCATCGGCAACGACTGCAAAACCACGGCCTTGCTCGCCAGCACGAGCCGCTTCAATGGCTGCGTTAAGCGCCAACAGGTTAGTTTGCTCAGCAATCCCTTGAATTGTCGCCAGAATACTCGAGATAGACTTAGCGTGACGACTTAAATCGCCAATGACATCCGTTGCTTGAGTCACTTCATCGGCGAGAGAATTAATCGAGTTACGAGTTTTATTCACTAACTCTTTGCCCTGTAAACTGCTCGCAGCTGACTGTTGAGCCGCTGTTGCCGTGTTCTCAGCATTGGCTGCGATCTCATTAGTCGCACTCGCCATTTCAGTTACCGCAGTCGCGACCATAGCGACTTCTTGCTGCTGACGTTGTAACTCGGCAACAGAAGTTTGCGTGGTGGCAAGACTACGTTCAGCATCGGCATCTAACTCATTCGCTAATTGGCGAATATGGCTGATCAGCTGATGTTGACTGCCCACAAAGCGGTTAAAGCTGTCGGCAAGCACGCCCACTTCATCTTGAGTATCGACAGAAATACGTTGAGTTAAATCACCATTACCATCGGCAATACGCGCAAGGGCTTGCGATACTCGACTCAGAGGACCCAGTAACATGCCAACTAACCAAGAAATGGCTAACACACTCAGCAACAGTACGAGTGCAGAGAGACCCAGTTGAGTGAGTAATAGGTTAGACAATGGCGCTTCTAGCGTTTCCTTATCAAGCACTAACACTAATTCCCAATCTGTATTAGGGATATCAACGCTCCAGACTAATTTGTCACGTCCTTCATTTTCAAAATACATAGGCAACAGAGTGCCCGCTGCACGGCTCTGTTCCGGTAAGTTGCGATTAAGCTCGTTGTCGATTTCACCTATAGGTTTCATCGTCTTAGCTTGATCTTTATAAGCGATCACTGTGCCATCTTTGTGCATCATGATGGCATAACCGTTTGCCGGTAACTTCATCCGATTAACACCGTCAACTAGGCTTGCGATAGATAAGTCACCACCCACAACACCTTGTGCGGTAGGCTGTGCCATAGTCACAACCAGAATGTTATAGGCAACATCCACGTAAGGTTTTGTCAAAATAAGACCGCGCTCACTGATGGCTTGTTGATACCAAGGGCGGCTGCGAGGATCATAGCCCGTACGATCAATACTCGGATCAGAATCCAACATTTGCCCTGCTTGAGAGCCAAAATAGGTCAGCTGAAAACGGCCCGATGCCTGTGCTTGTTGAAGTGTATTGAGGCTGTCACCTTCAACTTTGTTCGCCAGGGCTCCCATAATATCTTGGCGGCCAGCCAACCATTCTTGGATCCGCTCAGCCTGCTGTTCACCTAAGCGCTGCACTTGTTCTAGGCTGTTTTGTAACAGCTGGGATTTTTGGCTGGAATAACTTTGCCATGACAACAAACCAATCACGAGTGAAAGGGCTGCCACGACAGAGAACAGAATTTTTTGCTTGAGCGAATATGAGTTCATGTTGGCGTCTAATTAATTAACAAAGCAGTGAAACAAGAGGGTGTTTGAGCGGGTCGAACGAACATTTACAACCAATATAATAAGGCGGCTAACTGAGCTAAAACTGCAGTTAAATTTGAGCTGAATTTTCTCATATTCTGTACAGTTAGCAAAGAAATTGCTCAGATTTACATCAAAAAGATTTTAGCAAACACATATAATTAACCAACCGTTATTCGAGCAACAACATATAGATAGGCATGCGATCACATATCAAAGTAATGCGCAACACCCAAATGGCCTCCGGAGTAAAATAAAGTAAATTAATCAAGATTAACGTGACCTATACGTACTCGCTATTGCACACTAAATGTCCACTGCCTATCGAGGAGTTCTTATGATTTTTCAACAGTTCCAACAGAGCCCACTGCAGACCCGAATTTCTGGCCCACGGGCTTGGTTAGCGATGGCAATTAGCATTAGCCTAATTTGTTTATCACTATTTTTATTGCCCTTCGTGCTCTTATTTGGCGCCATTGCGCTCGGTTGTTTAGTCCTATTTAGCCGTTTTTATATGGCACGTCAGTTGGCTAAGTTTAATCAGGCTCAGGCAAACGCAATGCAGCATGCCCACGCGACAGAGGAGCCGCAGAGTCAGGTTTATGGATCTGACACTATTGTTAGGGAATCTAATGCGACACGCCATCAAGGGCGCACTTTTGAGCATAAAGAGGATGAACACTAGTTCAATCGAAGCAAAACTGCGCTCAAGCGAGTAAGGTCTGGGCGCGTTTAAGGCTATGAATTTCGGCAGGATCTTGGGTTACCTCAAGCACATTTTCAATCTGTAATACCAGTGAACGCCACAGAGGCTCGATAATATCCGCCTCTTTTTTATTGGCATTTTGCCGTGCCAGCTTAAGTAAAGCCGCAGATCCAACGACATCAATTCGCCCTAAGATACCGTCGGCCAGTGCCATACTCAGCTCAATCATCGCAGGCACACTGTGGCTATATTTGATCACTTGGCGCAAATAATCCTCAGCTTGAGTCAAATCACTGCCAAAGGCATTGTCATCATTGAGCATATGCTGCGCCCGCGTGAGCATAGCATCGAGTTGTCCTTGCTCGGCAGCTTCGGCCATCCAATGCTCACTGGCAATCATATCTCGAGTACAACCATCTCCATTGGCAAGCATTAATGCTAAATGATACTGGGCATGGGGATAACCTGCTTGTGCTGCTTTGCTTATAAAATGATAGGCTTGAGTTAAGTTCTTTTGCTGGTAATGCAACACTCCTAAATTCGCCATCGCTTCGGTTTGCTCGCCATCTGCAGCACCTTGTAAGTATTGCTGTGCTAACTTGCTGTCGGGTTGAAACGACTCACTGCCTACAAGATAAAAATATCCCAATAACGCCATCGCATTGACCACACCTGCTGCAGCTGCAGTGGCAATGATCTGTTCACCTTTAGCCACTTCTGGCGCGCCTTGATAACCGTGGATCAGTGCTACGCCATGCTCATGTAAGGCTTCCATGTGCTTAGGTGCCGCAAGGGAAAACCAATAGGCCGCTCGGGCAAAACTGTCAGCAGCGCTAATGTGAGAAATGGTATTTAGAGGTGAAACTGTGGATAAATCTTGGCTTGATATAGCTTCGGCTTCAGCCACAAGTTCTTGCTCTTTGAGCAGTTCTTGTTCTTTCAGTATCAAAGCCTTGGTCTTAAACGATATCCCCACCAAATACTGCGCTTGCGGGTCATCTTCCATCACAGCGCGGTAGCACAAGTCCCTCACAGTCATTGCGTCAGTCGCTTCATAACAGTAGTCAGGGGCAACTCGACCTTTAACCTTAGGATACAAGTGCTCGACTAAAGTCAGAACATCTTTAATGGATTTTTGCGCTAGCGCGAGTAATTGTTCTTGGGTGAGATGGTATTTCTCAGGATGAGCACCGCGGTTACCGTCGGCACGCAATCGATGCAGGGCACGAGTGGTCTTCACATCAATCACGCGCCGCTGATTTAGCTGTTCGATCCTATCGTATAAATTCGGACTCGAAAACACGATTTGCTTATCTTGCCCCAGTAACTCTGTAAGTTTATGGGTAAAACTGCGAATGTGTAGCAGCGACTGTGTCGGCACATCCTGCACATAACTTTTCGCCTTGAGGTAATCATCACTCAAGGAGACCGAAAAATCGTGGATAAACTCACTATCCTTAATGACTGTTTTCGTCCCCATGAGTGATTCCCTGCAGGCTGAATTGATGTTGCACTATTCGACGCTTGGCTTTTTCGACACCATATATAAGCGGAACAAAGCGACGTTAACGAATAATCCAATAAAAGACATAAAAGTATCCGCTAACATTTGCACAGGTAATCCGCCCATGGACGCTAACCCAGAAAGCTGGCTACCTATGACGGAGAGTGGTAAATATAACATCAATAATGCAATGGTTTTCAGTACGATAGGGCCACTAAAACTAAAACTACCCTTAATCGCTTCTAGCGGTGTTAAGCGCTCAACCACAACCATAAAGTTCACATAGGCTAAACGCGCAAAGAGATAGAAGCTAATTACCAATCCTACCAGCCACACAGGACCGAAGGCGGCAAACAGCATCACTGGTGCTAAAATCGCTAGACCAGAAAACACCCCAGCCAATAATAATGGTGGAACAAAAGGTAAACTCGCCTTCAACACCACTCCCGCTGAAGGACTATGCCCTTGTGAGCGCAGTTCTAAAAACAGAGTCAAAGCGGCAATTAATACCGAAAAAGTAAGTAGTAACAGCATCATGGCGATCATATGCGGCGCGCCAAACTGTGGGTTTTCTAGATCAACTTTACTCATCTCTATACCAAGCCATAACTGGATCCCCACTTGGATCAAGAGTAATGGGATCGTCAGCATAGCGAGTTGCGCCAGATGATTACGGAAGAAGTTATAGGCTTCTGACAAAATTGCGGATAGTGACATGCGACTTTCCAAATAATTGAAATGAATTAACACTTAGAATTGCCGCTAAGGATACCGAAAATCCCTTGGCAATGCACAGTAGAAATCACCAGTGTGAACCGTAAATCACAGAAAACTACTGCAACAAAAGTGACAAACCCGCTAAACTGTCCAGCGAACTCGTGCGCAAACCATCAAAGGACGCTTCCATATGAAACACACTCTGACCTTCTCTATCCTCCTCAGCACTTGTATTTTAGCGGCGCCCGCCAGTGCAGGCTGGTTAGATAACTTGGCAGGAACTCAAGCCAAAACTGAAAAAGCGACCACTACAGCAGCGGCAACTCAGTCGAATGATTTAGTTGGCAGCGTCATGTCACAATTGGGTTTAAACCAAACTCAAGCCGAAGGTGGCTTAGGCAGTTTATTAGGCTTAGCGCAATCAAGCCTAGGAATAACCGACTACTCAAAACTGGCTGCCAGCATTCCTAATGCCGATAGTTTGCTCGCCGCCGCGCCTAAATTGGACTCAAAATCGGGTGTTTCTGGCTTATTATCCAAAGCGGGTGATTTAGGTTCATCACTGCAAGGCAGTGCTATGGTTTTAGACGCCTTTGAAAAATTGGGCATTTCTAAAGATCTAGCAATGCCAATGATCAACATAGCTAAGTCTTACTTAGATACCAATGGCACTGAAGGCACCTCAGACTTACTGGTGAAAGGTCTGAACTCGCTACTGTAATTCAGTCTTACCTCACCCTAAGCAATACAAGGTTTAGGGTGAACTTTCACTTCCCAATCGACTCTACTTTATATTCCCTCCAGCATGAGAACCGCTAAATATGATTGCGAAATTAAGACGATTTTTTGAAGCTCATACTCAAGCAGTCTCCCCTGAAGACAAGGCACATCAACTTAAACTGGCCGCAGCGAGTATGTTACTTGAAGTCGTGTTTGCCGATGAGACCTTAACGGCAGAGGAAGAAGCCTTATTACCTAAGCTGCTAACCGATACCTTATCAATGTCAGAAGTAGACGCTAAGATACTGATTGATGAAGCTAAAAGCGTACAAGGCAGCGCAACCTCACTCTTTGAATTCACCTCAGCCATTAACGCTGAATTTAGCCTAGCGCAAAAGCAGCAATTGTTGCTCGCAATGTGGCAACTGGCCTACGCCGATGGCCAGCTATCCCAATATGAAGACCAGATCATTCGACGTACCGCCGATTTGTTGCACCTCAAACACAGCGAGTTGATCCAAATGCGTAATCTTGCCATAGCTGCAACCCAACAAACTGGCTAGCCACATCCGCTATTCAGTCAAAGTGCAAATCAACAAAAGCCCATAAAAAAGCGTGAATGCGAAACACCCGTTTCCCATTCACGCGATTGTCTTCTTAAGACTAAATTGATATCGCTCTTTGGCTAAAAATATTTTTACTGCAGCCCTACTCACCAAAAAACTAAGCGAAACAAGCTCCTAAGCTAACGCTTTACCGATCTCATATCCCGAACCGTGTAATTCAGTCAACTTAGTCCTTAGCCCGCCCACCTCCATCTTCAATCCTTTCTTAGTCGCTAATTGAGATAACCAACTGGTTTTTTCATCATCCTCAATCGTATCCCACTCATCTAGAACTTTGTAAGATAAGCATAATAACGCAGCAAGTTTTGAAAATGGGTTTGAATCCTTAGGGTGGTCTTGATACAAAATGCCTTGCACTAACGCTGGTGTAAACTTCCAATTCTTCGCTAGCAATGCGCCAATATCCGGGGAATCATATCCGAGTAACTCGCGCTCAAACTGATGCTTATCTTTACCCTGCGCCACAGCTTCGGCAATTTTCGCCGCATCTTCAGGCGATACTGCCGCAATCAATAGATCGCCAATACGATGCAAGATACCGCAAGTAAAAGCTTCTTCTGGGACAGCACCACAACGCTTTGCCATTTCTTGACTATAAAGCGCAATCTCAAAGGTTTGCCCCCAAAACTGGGCTAAATCTATTCCTTCACACTTAGGGACTGCACCAATCACCGCCGATGCGAGCACTAAGGTTCGTAAGGTTTGCATCCCAAGACGCACAACAGCTTCATCGATAGTACCAACCTCTCGACTACGTCCATAGTGGGCACAGTTAGCAAGGCGTAACACCCTAGCGCTGATTAAGGGATCGTGTGAAACTTTAGTGGCAATGCTTTTTACTGTCGCATTGTCATCATTGACCGCATCTAACAATTCACTGATCGCCTTAGGTAACCTAGGTAACTCATCGACACGATTGAGCAACGCAGCTGAATCCATATTTATTCTCCTTCCGTATGAATGATCAAAATATAGAACACAAGTTATCGCCTCGCTCACCGAGATACATTAAATATCAGTAATGTGCAGTCCTTCGGCAACAAAGTTTGGCGGCCATCAGACTTAAGGTTTACCTCTTTATTTCATGCAATTTAATCGCACTCAATCATATCCAGTTTCGAAATCCACTAAGCCACACAAGAAAGCCCCAAACTCTTATGACAATAAAGAGTTCGGGGCTTTCTTAATTAACCCATCATGTTGATTTAGCCCCAGAGGGTGCGAATATTACTCAGGTAACGCCAAACTTTGTTTGCGACTAATATGGGTCTTTTGCCACCACAAAAATGGTGCGACCACTAAGATCAACACAAGCACATAGGACATACTTGCACCTAGGGCAAAACCTAATACTAAGCAAAACGCACAACCCAGCGCCACCAGCGGCCAATTGTGCCGTGGTAATAACTTAGCGGCAGCGAGCATAGCCATCAAATAGATCACCACAAATACGCCGTTGCTCCATGCGATAAGGTGCTCTAGCTCTTGCCCGGTAAGGTAAGTCAGTACAATCACGCTTGCCATCACAGATAACAGCGCAGCAAGTGCGCGAATAGGTACACCATGAGCATTCTTAACGGCAAAGAAGCGCGGTAAAATGCCTTCACAACTAAAACTCCAGACTAGACGTGCCGCACTGGCCGCATACACGTTAACGGTTGCCAATCCACTTGCAATACCTAACACACCAATCACTTGTGCGCCGTAACCACCGAGCAGTTGGTCAAACACGCCGATCATGGCGACACTTTTATCTGTCGGCACTAATAGCAGTAAAAGTGTACAAGCCACATAAATCACGCCCACCAGCACTGTGCCCATCATCATAGCGGGGATCATATCCTGCTGCGGACGACGAAAATCATCTGCAAGATGGGTCATAGCTTCTATCCCCAAGAAACTCCAAAAAGCGATGCCAGCGGCAATCATCACGGTCGGCATTTCAGGCATACCATGGCTAGCAAGTGTCGTGAGATGACCTTGCTGAAAACTACTCGCACCAAACAAGACCACAACAACGGCGACAATGCAAAGTGTCAGGCCAAATTGCAGCTTAGCCGACACTTGGATGCCTCTTAAATTAATCAGAAACAAGCCAAAAATCACGAGTATTTCAACACCAACCTTGGACCAACCCGATATCGGTATTAAGGCATTCACAAACTGGAAGGTCATCAAAATCGCGGCCGGCGCCCCCATGGGCACAACCAGTAAAAAGATCAGTCCAATTGTTCGACCAGCAGTGCGACCAAAGGCTTTTTCGACAAAGTAAGCGGGACCTGCGGCATGGGGAAATACACTCGCTAAACGACCAAAGACCAGTGCTACAGGAATAATGGCCAAGGTCAACAAGATCCACGCGACTAAGGCGCCAGAATGCGCTTTTTCAATAGTCATCTGAGGCAAAATAAATACCCCTGTACCGAGCAAAGTGGTCGCCATTAAACCCGCACCTTGCCAACGACCTATAGTTCCGCTATTTGAATTCATCTGTTAATATTCTGTGGTTTTTGAGCTGTCAGTATAATGAGATTTCGCCCTACAATCTGCCGTTAATTTCAGTGTTCTCCACGTCCAATACCGGCAAAATCGCGGCAAATAACGTTATTTCCATCAAAATGACGGTCAGTTTAAGATTTGATGCAATTTTAATCCAAAATACTTAGCGAATTCTGTGGTTATTCAAACCAATGGCTAAATAACACACAGATTCAATATAGCCATTTTCACAGGAGTCACCCTTGGATAAATTCGATACGGCCATCATTCATAGTTTGCGTCAGGATGCGCGCCAGAGCGTGTCGAATATCGCCGAACAGGTCAATCTATCCCGTAGTGCGGTTGCCGAGCGCATAAAAAAGCTCGAACAAACTGGAGTGATCCGTGGCTATCAAGTGCTCTTGAGTGAGTCGCAAAAAGAAGGAGTATCGGCTTATTTCGAAATCCAGCATCAATGTCCACGTTGCGCCGACGTGGTACACGTATTCCAAGCGATTCCCGAAGTGATTACCTGCCGTGGTATTTCTGGTGATATGGATTTACTCGTGTACGTGCATGCGCCCTCGATGCGCCGCCTGCATGAGATCCGTGAGTATATCGACACTCACACTGACATCATCAAGATCAAAACCCATGTGGTAATGAGTGAATGGATTAATAACCTCGGCGAGTAAATCGTGCCTCCCTAAAACAAGAAACGCCACCCTTAGGAATAAGGTGGCGAGGCCCGTTTGGAGGCAGGGCAAAATATTGAAGTGTAAAATATGGCATCCTTGCCCAGCGACCTCCCTGTTACACAACCAACCGCGGCTAGACTTAACCCTTGAGAGCTCAGCCAGCGCCGCAAGGGCCTCATCTACAATGTTTTCCTTTGACATTGTTTCCGCGATCCGTCGATTCCATTGATTATTATGATTTTTTCGTCATTAATTAACGGTACGCCTTAAGCTATCGTCATTTGTCCTGTATAGAGTATGAAGTTACGTAGCAGTAGTACCCCGATCAAGCTCAAGCAAGCCGTCCCCGCCACATAGGCCCATTTCCGTTTAGATGTCGCCGTCATAAACAGATTCATCGCCAATGGTCCCGACAAACCGAGTCCAATAATACCAAGCCAGAAAATCCATCCCCAGAAGCCATACCCTAAGGCATTAAAGGCGGCTATTTTACTCTGTCCACCTGTTAGCACTAAGCCCATAAAGAAGGTAAAAATCAGCACGATTTCGACTAAAATCAGTGGGATTTCAACCTTGTGGATAAAGTGCACCTCTTTGTCATTAGGTTTGCCATTCATCAACACGCCACCGAGTAAAGATGATGCCGCACCGGAAGACAAACCAGATGCCAAAAACAGCAGAGGTAACACAGGGTTTTTAAGCATGGGATAGCCTGGCAAGGCCGAGAGCAGGAAGCCTGTGTACGCGCCCAATGCCAAGGATAGAATCACGAGCAATCCTGTAATTGTCGCTTCAAATCGAGCCAATAATGCGGTCAACTTAAGCACAATAGGAAAGCGTGTTTCACACCAAGCATCAACAGGTTTACGGAAGGTCAAACCAATCCACATAAACATAAATACTTGGTAAATCAGCAGAATAAGCACGCCCATCGACATGACAGATTTAGGGTTGTAGAACACCAAAATCTTCCAAAAATCGAGAGGTTTAGTTAAGTCTGCGACCAATATCCCTAACCCGGCCATCACAGCTACAGGCGCGACGATACAAGCGGCTCGTACAAAACCAGACTGATAGGCGTTTTGCTTCAAAACAAAATGTTTCAACAGTACGGCGAAGAACATGGCTCCCGCAGATACACCTGCTAAAAACAGGTAAATTGCAATCGGCCAATGCCACACTAAGGTATCAAAATGTAGGGCACTCATAGTATCACCTCCCCTGATTTTGCAACGATACGGAACAATTTAGGTCTCGTTCCAAGATCAACCTTAGTGCGCTGGGTTGGATTAGACCGCAGAACTTGAACAACCTCAGAAGTCGGATCTTTTAAATTACCGAACACGAGTGCCTTTGTTGGGCAAGCAGCAACACAGGCAGGTTGTTTACCTTGAGCTAGGTTAGTTTCTCGGCAGAAATCACACTTATCCGCCGCATGGGTGACAGGATTAATAAAACGGACTTGATAAGGACAAGCTGCAATACAGTATTGGCAACCTACGCATTTCCATGCATCGACAGAAACGATACCCGTTTCTTTATCAATAAATGCAGCTCCAGTTGGACATACATTTACACAGGGTGCGTCTTCACAATGCTGACAAGACTTGCGACTAAAATGATAAAACTGATTAGGGTATTCGCCAAAGGGACCCGCTTGCTTAATTTGAAGCCTAGACACACCTTCGGGTACATTATTCACTTCACGACAAGCCACCTCACACGCTTGGCAACCTATACACTTAGTTTCATCATGAATAAGTGCATATTTGACATCAGGTTCTGCTTTAACACTATCCGATGCATTCACTGTGGCGAGTAATGATGCACCTGTAGCGCCGGCAAATAAGGCACAGGTGCCTTTTAGAAATCTTCTTTTTGAATTTTCCATAACCTTACTCCTGCTTGCCAGTGTGGCAACTGCTACATAGCTCACTGCGAACCTTCGGCGTCATATCTGCCATTGGATCCGTTGGGCTATGTAATTTATGGCAGGCGGCACAAGGCACTTTTTGAGCATGTACGTTATGCGTCCAATCTGCTCCACTGAGTTTTTTCTTGGTATGACACTTCTGACACACTCTCAGCTGAACCGTCAGATCCGACGATTCTTCCATACCAAAGACCACCATATCATTCGGTTTCTTAGGGTGGTCGCCCTTTTCTCCATGACAGGAAGAACAGCTCATTTTCATCGCATCTTGACCATGATGCCCTAACATTTGACCATTACGCTTGTGACACTTCATACAAGCATCACTGTTAATTTGATTGGCTGGCTCAGCACTCATTGCAGAAAAGCTTAAAAGCAACGCAGCAGCACCTAAGCGTAACGACCACAGCCATTGTCTTTTGGACATAGGAAGTCCTCACATTTATCCGTAGGAAGGTAAAGAAGGGGTCGAGTTCGGATAATTCCGAACCCGACGGTCAAGATCACACAGCCAAGGCTTGCTTAAGACTCTGAGTATCCCACTGCTTATGCTGGTTCATTTCAATGAAACTGATATTGAACTTGCTAAACAGTTTTTTCAGTGGTGAGTTAGTTTCTTTGCCAAAATCACTGATCACCATTTTCACTTCAGATGAATCATGGTCGATCAATACATAATCGAGTCGGCATTCATGATTTAATTCCGTATCATGTTTGTCCATCTCAAATACAGTGTCTAATGGCACGTTACAACAAACATCGTATTTACCTTCAACAACTGTTTTTAATGATTTAAAAAAATTGAAGCTTTGTTTATCAAACAATACTGGTTTAAGTTTCATCTCATGATGTGCGGCTTCATCAGGACCTGCTTTAAAAAACTTAATGCAAGTCATGACAAACATCACAAACACGAATGGTACTGCTACGAATAGTACGAAGTACATAAACGCATAGCTGAAAATGACTGAAGTATTCATACACGCCTCCAAAAACTAATTTATTTTTTGTTATCTCCTTTAAAGCAACTTTAGTATTATTTTAAAACACTTATTTTTTCTTGATGCATGTCACACTTGCAAACAACAACTTAAATATAAACAATGATTTACATTGCGCGTCACATTGCAAAATTATGTAAATCTTAAATACAAATATTGATACTTGATAATTCAGCATTTGCATTTTAAATATGTAAATATTAGTTTTTGAAATTTTAAATTTTATGAAAAACCATTTTAAACATTAAAAATAAAACAAAAAAACCTTTGATACACATAGATAAAATCTAGATCCAAAACTTGGGATTAGTTTCACATTAAAATTATTAATTAGCACCATAATTAGGCGTTGATTTAAGTATTTGCTCAATATTAAGGAATATAAAAAATGCACATTAGTAACATGGATGGCCTCGATATTCTGAGTTTAAAAATACTTGTTTCATTATATGAGAACAAGTCAGCAACCTATGTATCGAAAGCGCTAGACATTCCAGCTCCTAAAATCAGCCGTAGCCTTAAAAATCTACGGGAAATTTTTGGTGATGAGTTATTTATCCGTCGTAAATATGGCTTATTCCCAAATGAGTTTGCTACTCATTTATATCCAATTGCAAAAGAAGCAATTGAGTGTACTGATAAGTTTCAAAAAGCCAGAATAGCAAACACTCGCCAAGTTAAGACGCATGTCGAAATAGCAGCGCCAGGATTAATTGCCTACACCTTCCCTAAGGCCTTGATGCAGGCTATTAAAGAAGAGCAAAAACCCATGCACATTAATATAAACCCTTGGTCTATGCATACGACTCAAGACATTATTAATGGTGATACAACCCTAGGTATTTGTTGCAATAAAAGTGCTGCCGATGTTGCCGCCTTCGGCGATAAACTGCTAACGACAGAATTGCAACGTATGGACAAACTCTACCTGATTGCTAGCAGGCATCATCCTATTTTTAAACGGGAAATCACCCTAGAAACGATTGCGGAATACCCCTATGTCAATACGGATCTTGGTAATCCCAGCACCAAATTGAGTCCATACCAAGAGTTTTGCATAACGAATGGCATTAAACTCAATACTGAAATTACCATTACCAGTATTTCAAGTTTGTTTGAATATCTAGGCGAAAGTAATGCAGTCTCCCTATTGCCTTATCGGATAGTTTACGAAATGGTGAGCGATATTCCTGAACTGCATA
Source organism: Shewanella sp. M-Br (assembly GCF_036245925.1). Classification (NCBI taxonomy): domain Bacteria; kingdom Pseudomonadati; phylum Pseudomonadota; class Gammaproteobacteria; order Alteromonadales; family Shewanellaceae; genus Shewanella; species Shewanella sp. M-Br. The sequence goes on along the minus strand of NZ_BJBV01000004.1, from coordinate 202,274 downwards.
CGTGTCAACTATCGCAGTATGAAGCAGAACGTTTATATGCAGATACAGAAACCCCAACGATTTTCTTAGTGCAAAAAAATCAGCCTAATGCAATCAATGAGGACTTAAAATGGTTAAGCGGAGAGATTAAGAAAATCGTCGATCGTATTATCTAGCCAAGCAATAGCTCAACATATCCAAACAACAAACCACCGATACACGAGGTGACAGGCATCCTCTGCCTTAGCTTAGGCTCCACCTCAGCCCCCATGCGATCCACTCGAGAATTGTTAAACCAAGCATACATCTTGGAGCATAAACACGTTACACTAAGCCCATCTTTATCCTAATAGATTCAGCTATGCGGACCGAAAATACAGCCACTCTTAATCTTATTTGGGGCGCCCTTATTCTTGAGGAGTTAGCACGTCTTGGCGTGCAACATGTGTGTATGGCGCCGGGCTCGCGCTCAACACCGTTAACCCTCGCCGCCGCCCAGCAAACTAAACTCCAGCGTCACTTACATTTCGACGAGCGTGGGCTCGGCTTTATGGCCTTAGGTCTAGCCAAAGCCAGCCGCGCACCGGTCGCCATCATTACGACCTCAGGCACAGCAGTCGCCAACTTGTACCCTGCCATTGTGGAGGCGTGGCTGACCCATGTACCTTTAATCGTCTTAAGTGGCGATCGTCCGCCAGAATTACTCGGCTGCGGTGCTAATCAAGCCATAGTCCAACCGGGAATTTTTGCGAATTACGCCACTCAAGTGAATTTGCCAACACCGGATACACATATCGCACCGCAGGCGTTGCTTACCACAGTGGATGAAGCAGTGGCGAATCAAACTCGTCCAGTGCACATCAACTGCATGTACCGTGAGCCCTTGTATCCGAGTGAACTCGGTGGCGCGATTCTCGATGCCGAATCACCTTACCTCAAACCATTGCAAACTTGGCTGCAGCTCGCACGCCCGTATACCCAATACGGTAAGAGCAAACAGGTGAGCAGCCCAAGTGACGATGCCATTATGCGGTTCGTCCACGGTAAAGGGGTAATCGTTGTCGGTACTCTCACGCCTGAACAAGATCCACAACAGCTCATTGCCCTATCGCAAAAAATCGGCTGGCCATTACTTACCGATGCCCAGTCGCAACTGCGTCAGCATCCCGCAGCGATAGGTAATATTGATCAACTGTTGCAACATCCAAAGGCGCGCAATCTATTGCAGGAAGCGGATCGTGTACTCGTATTCGGCGGCCGTTTATTATCAAAACGCTTGATAGGCTATCTCGCCGAGCAAAATTGGCACAGCTATTGGCAGGTTTTACCAGAACAAGACAGGCTTGACCCTAGCCACAATGCTAAACACATTTGGCACGCGAATGCACAGCAGTTTGCGGCCTTAAATTGGTATCGCTCATCCTCGGCAAACTGGGCGAATACCCTAATCACCTATAACGATGAATTGCATAACTTATTTGTGCGCAATATCGACCAAGGGGAATTTGGTGAAGCACAAGTTGTGCGGGCCATCGCCAATACTCGTCCGCTAGAACAACAGCTTTTTATCGGCAACAGCCTGCCTGTACGCTTATACGACATGTATGCCCCTGTCAGTTGTTGTACGGCAACCACTTATACTAATCGTGGCGCATCGGGTATTGACGGACTACTCGCCACCGCCTGCGGTATTGCGGCCCATGAAGGCAAACCCACGAGTTTAATCATCGGTGATTTATCACAACTGCACGATCTTAACTCGCTGGCCATCGCTAAAGGCTTAACCAGCCCGCTGGTGATCGTGATCCTCAATAACGATGGCGGTAACATCTTTAACTTATTGCCCGTTCCCAATGAACAAGTCCGTAGCGATTATTATCGACTCAGCCACGGTTTAGAATTTGGCTACGCCGCAGCTATGTTTAATTTGCCCTATAATCAAGTGGATAATTTAGCCGATTTTCAAGATAGCTATAATGAAGCGCTGGATTTTCAGGGGGCTTCGATCATTGAAGTCAATGTAAGTCAAACACAAGCCAGCGACCAAATCGCCGAGCTCAACTTGTGGGTGAAACAAAGCTAATGCCAACCATGGCCCGTTACGGCAATTCTTCACTACCGACCTTAGTGCTACTGCATGGATTTTTAGGCACTAAGACCGACTGGTTGCCGTTAATACCAGCGCTAAGCCAGCACTTTCACTGTATTTGCTTAGATCTTCCGGGCCACGGGGATAACCAAAGGGAGTTGAAGCTAACCGAATTAGATGGATTTAACCAATGTGTTGAAGATGTGTTGGCACACCTGAATGGCCTTCATATTGGTCAATTCCATCTCTATGGTTATTCTCTAGGTGGCCGTATTGCTCTGCACCTTGCCAAAGCCTATCCAGAAAGACTTCTGAGCCTAAACCTCGAATCCTGCCATCCTGGACTTACAGACCCGCAAGAAAAACTTGCCAGAATCAAAAATGATACTCAGTGGGCCGAGCGTTTACTGCATCTGAATAGCAAAGACTTTTTAAGCTTGTGGTATCAGCAGCCCGTATTTGCCGATATGACGGCTACCAAACGAAAAACCTTAATCGAGCATCGTTCTGCAGCATTAGATCTGCATCCGAAACAGCGGCTGAAAGAGGTATTCATAGCCACCTCACTCGCACACCAAGCATCGATGTGGGATGTACCTTTGCAGCTTACCTGTGAGTGCCATTTCTTTGCGGGCAACCAAGATGCTAAGTTCCACGCCCTCGCCCAAGAGTGGCAATTACACGCGCCCATCCTCGTCCATAGTATTCACGGCGCCGGCCACAACATACACCAAGCTGCTCCCGAGGCATTAACCTCAAAAATAGTGAAGTTGCTAGGGTAATGACAGAATTAAAATGTAGGAAATATATGATATTAACTTCGCTTAACCTGTATCAATATCGACTACCGCTCGACGTATTATTGCCCGTCGGCAAGCAACGTATCGATCACAGAGCGGGATTAGTATTACAAGCCAGTGCTAATGTTGGTGGCGAGCATAGACAAGTCGAAGTTGAAATTGCCCCACTCTCTGGCATAGATGTCGATGAACAAGCCTTGATGGGGTTCAGCCGTGAAACACTCACTCAAGTGCAAACGGCTTTGACTGGATTATTACCCCAACTCTGCGGTCAGCATATTGATACATTGCTGGAATGCGCCGAGCAAAGCACTTACCCTTCTTTGGCCTTTGGTTTAAGTCTGTTACATGCCAAGTTAATGGGCAAACTCGATGCCATCCGTCCACAAACGGCCACAGTCCCTTTGATTTATCATCCAACGGATGCCAGCAAAGACTTGCTCGATAGCAAAATTGCCGCCCTTGGCAGGAATGTTCGCTCGGTTAAAGTCAAAGTCGCGCAAACTTCAATCGAAGATGAACTAAGCCTGATTTATGGCATTTTACGTACCCGCCCCGATCTCAAATTGCGTTTGGATGCGAACCGAGGGTTTACACTTGAGCAAGCAATCAAATTTGCCGCTTGCTTGCCCCTAGAGACCATAGAGTACATTGAGGAACCTTGCCTGAATCCTCATGATAATCATGAATTTTATCAAGCAATTGGTATACCCTACGCCCTCGATGAATCGCTCAACGATCCGGAATACCAGTTTGTAATGCAAAATGGTCTGACTGCGCTTGTCATCAAACCTATGCTGCTCGGCAGTATCGAAAAGCTAGCTAATTTAATCGATACGGCACAAAGCTATGGTGTACGTTGCATTATCAGTTCGAGTCTAGAGAGCAGTTTAGGCATTAATGATCTGGCCCATTTAGCCGCGATTCTCACTCCGGATGAAATCCCTGGGCTCGATACCCTCAGCGCCTTTAGCCAAGATTTAATCGTGTCATCGGGTAAAAAATACTGCCTCACACTCGCGCAACTTGAGCCAATTGCACTGCACGCCATTGATTCAATGCAACAAAATGATGATACAGCCAAAAGTGAGGGAAACGAGTTTGTCTAATGCCAGCCTATCAAAACCGCTTGCACTGTCACCCGTGCACCAAGCCGCGCTTGCGTTTCCACAGCAGACAGCCATCAAGTTGGCGGGGCAAGACATTAATTACTCAGAGCTTAGCCAGCGCGTTATCGCACTGGCTCAGCAGCTAAGCGCTTCGGGGATCTCAAAGGGGGAACCGCTCGCCTGTATTGCTAGCAATAATCTCGAGATGATTTGTCTCTATTGGGCCTGCATCGATATAGGAGTAATCTTTTTTCCTATCTCGCCACGTTTTCCCCTCGCGCAGATCCAAGACTTAATTAATGAACATCAGATCCGCTATGTTTGGAGTGCTGAGGTTTGTGAACCACAGAATTGCCATCACTTGCGCTTAAATTTCAATCGCGTTAGCAGTGACTTAGCCCTGCCTGTCGACTTTACTCGTCAAGCTAATGTGATTTTAACTTCAGGCTCTAGTGGCTTTCCCAAAGCGGCGGTGCATTGCTTAGCGAATCATATTGCCAATGCCGAAGGTGCCCGCAGCTTAATCCCACTCGAACAAGGTGATGCTTGGCTACTCTCCTTGCCCTTATTCCATATTGGCGGTCTTGCGATATTAAACCGCTGTGCCTTAGTCGGTGCCAGTGTTGTCCTGCCAGATCAAGCGCTTAGCCTTGGTCAGCAGATTGACCAAGATCAGTTGACTCACATATCTCTCGTTCCCACACAACTGAGCAAGTTACTTGCCGATACGAGCAGCAAGCTTAAAAGTATCAAAGCTTTATTACTTGGTGGCGGCGCAGTCTCAATCGACTTACTCGAACAACTTAAGCAACGCAATATCGCCAGTTACACCAGTTACGGCATGACGGAAATGGGCTCGCAGATCACCACAGGTCACGCTTTAAGCGACGGTAGCAGTGGCAAATTACTCCCCAAGCGTGAGCTTAAAATCGAAAACGGTGTGATTTTGGTGCGCGGCGAATGTCTGTTTATGGGCTATCTCACCGCGGATGGAATACAAAAGTGCGTTGAACAAGATGGCTGGTTTTACACCAAAGACAAGGGCGAGTGGGACGAAAATGGTAATCTTCGCATTCTTGGTCGCGTCGATAATATGTTTATCTGCGGCGGCGAAAACATCCAGCCAGAAGAAATCGAAGCCGCACTTAAACAGCACCCACAAATAGACGATGCTATCGTTTTCGCCATCCCCGATGCACAATTTGGCAATCTCCCCGCCGCTATCATTCGCGGCAGTTTAACTCATCTCACAGAGTCGATTGCAAGTGAACTCGAATTGTTCCTCGCCGACAAAATCGCCCGCTTCAAACGCCCAAGACAGTATTATGTATGGCCAGAAAATCATGAGCAGGCAGGGCTGAAAGTAAATAGAAAAGCCTTGATAGCTAATCTTGTTAAACACTGATTTATCATCAACGTCATCAAGCCAAATTTCACCCATAAAAAAACCTGCCGCAGCAGGTTTTTTTATGGTTAAGTTACAATCATTTTACACGTGATGTGACTTAGGCTTCCATACAAGCTTTTAGCTTGTTCATGGCATTTTTCTCAAGTTGGCGAATACGTTCGGCCGACACTTGATAAGTCTCTGCAAGTTCTTGCAGTGTGGTTTTATCGTCATCTAACCAACGGGCACGCAGAATATGCTGGCTGCGTTCGTCTAAGGTCTTGATGGCAGACAATAAACGACCTTGGGCATTCGATTCCCAGTTATCGTTTTCGATATTTTCCGCTAAATCCGATGAATGATCTTCCAAATAATGGACTGGGGCAAAATCATGCTCCTCGTCTTGATCATTGGTTAAATCAAATGCAGGATCTTGCGCTGCCATACGTGATTCCATTTCGGTCACATCGGCCTTAGACACACCTAAATTTTCAGCCACCATAGTGACTTCTGCATCGCTGAACCAACCTAAGCGTTTTTTCGCTTTACGGATGTTAAAGAACAACTTACGTTGTGCTTTAGTGGTCGCGACTTTAACAATGCGCCAGTTTTTCAGCACATATTCATGAATTTCAGCTTTGATCCAGTGCACAGCAAAAGACACAAGACGCACGCCAACATCGGGATCGAAGCGTTTAACCGCTTTCATCAAGCCTATGTTGCCTTCTTGGATAAGGTCTGCCTGTGGCAAACCATAGCCTGAATAGCCTTTAGCAACGTGCACTACAAAACGTAAGTGCGACATAATCAGTTGCTTCGCAGCTTGTAGATCACCAGTTTCCTGTAAACGCTTGGCTAACTCATACTCAGCCTCAGCGTCCAGCATGCTGATGCTAGTCACTGAATGGATATAAGCTTCTAGACTACTGGCGCCCTGTGGGACAGTCAGTGCCATTGATTGCGTTTGAAAGGTCATTCGCTCTCCTACATTTATCAGACTACTTAACGAGTGCATTCTTAGGTTCAACAACAAAATACCCTAAGAATAAGCTCACGAACTATCGGCTAATTGACAGAGTATGTCAACCTCAGCTCGTTTGCAGATACCCTTTTTACCTCGCTGAAGTAGACATTGCAAGTGAACAAAAGTTCATTCCTCAGCATTTTTTTCGTCACTTTTTTTAGTTTAATCGACTGATTATTATGAAGGTTCAATCGACCGTAAATGCTGACGTACAGACAAATACGAACCTAACCAACCTAAAAATGAGGCAAGTCCAACCAATTGCAGCAGTTCAATAAAAGTGAGTGATTTCATTTCAAGCTGACTGCCATACAAGCCTAAAAGCTCGGCAAGGGCAGAATCGAGATACCACACTAATAAGTTGATGATGAGCCAAGCCAATATGCCGCCAATGACTCCGTACCAAATCCCAGTGTAGAGAAATGGGCGCTGGATAAAGGCTTCAGTTGCTCCGACTAGCTTCATCACTTCAATTTCGCTGCGCCGATTCATAATTGCCAAGCGAATCGTATTACCTATCACTAAGACCACCGCCAGCACAAGTAATGCAGCAATCGCCATCACAGTACGTTCGAGTAGACGCACTACCGCCTGTAACCGTTCTAACCATTCAATATCTAAACGGCCAAAGCTAATCTCAGGCTCGCGCTCTAGTTTAGTTAAGAGTTCACGGGCGCCCACCGGCGTTGAGTAACGCGGCGTAGGCGTAACGGTAATGACCGCGGGCAAAGGATTTATATCTAAATAGGCCAATGCCTCACCAAACCCAGATAAGCGTTGGAATTCTTCTAGCGCTTGATTTTTATCAATATATTGCACTTTATCCACTTCGGGATATGTCCGAATGCGAGTCAGCAGGCTCTGAATCGTTTGTTCACTACGATTATCGTCGATAAACAAGGAGATCTCTGCCGCGCTGTTCCAGGAACTGGTAATGGTCTCGGCATTTTTAACTAACACTTGCAATGCTGCAGGCAAACTTAGGCTCACCCCTAAGACAGCCATGGTCATCACAGAGGATATTGGGTTGCGCCAGAGCTCTCCCATGCTCGCCATTGCTTGCTGCGCATGACGAATAAAAAACATCACAATCCGGCCAGACAGCGGCAGCTTGCTGCGAGTTAATTTTGCGCTATCGCTCATTGCCCTTCACCTCTGTTCGTCGGTGCACTGCGAGTGTGCACATTAGGATGCAACTCTTGTGCACCTAACATACGGCCCTGTTTGAGGGTAAAAGTGCGATATTTCATTCGTGCGATAAGACCTAAATCATGGGTGGCGATTAATACGCTGGTTCCAGCATCATTAAAGGTTTCAAACAGACGCAAAATATCCATAGATAATTTAGGATCTAAGTTACCCGTAGGCTCATCGGCGAGCAGTAAGGGCGGCTTGTTCACTATCGCACGGGCAATGCCAACACGTTGCTGCTCACCGCCGGACAACATAATCGGGTTATGCCGCTCCTTGCCATATAAACCCACCATGTCGAGGGCACCCGCAACACGCTTACGGATTTCACCGTGTGAGAATCCCTCAATCACCAGTGGTAAAGCCACATTGTCGAACACACTTCGGTCCATCAATAGGTGATGGTTTTGGAAAATCATCCCGATATTGCGGCGCAAATAAGGCACATGTTTAGGGCTGACTTTGGCGATATCGTGACCGTTAATCGCGACGCGCCCCGTTGTTGCCCGCTCGATTACCGTGATTAATTTCAACAGCGTACTTTTACCCGCCCCCGAGTGGCCGGTTAAAAATGCCATTTCACCTTGCTGTAGATGAAAATTCACATCCTCCAGCGCCATTTGGCCGCCAGGATAAATCTTACTGACCTGCTGAAAATCAATCATAAATTAGCTATCCGCTTTTTCTTGAGTGAACAAGGCATCGATAAATTCTTTCGAATTAAAGGTACGCAAATCATCAATTTGCTCACCCACACCTATGTAACGGATCGGAATATTAAACTTATCAGCAATCGCAAATACCACGCCGCCCTTAGCCGTTCCATCTAACTTACTGATGGTAATACCCGTTACACCTACGGCTTCCTGGAATAATTGTGCTTGGCTAATCGCGTTTTGCCCTGTGCTCGCATCTAATGTCAGCATGACCTCATGTGGCGTATCTGGGTCGAGTTTCTTCATCACTCGCACGACTTTCTTCAATTCTTCCATCAAGTGCGCTTTATTCTGTAAACGACCCGCTGTGTCGGCGATCAACACATCCACTTTACGGGCTTTAGCCGCTTGCAAAGCATCGAACAGTACAGAGGCACTATCGGCACCCGTATGTTGGGCAATCACAGTAATATCATTACGTTGACCCCAAACCTGTAGCTGCTCAACCGCTGCAGCGCGGAAAGTATCGCCCGCGGCTAACATCACTGACTTACCTTGGCTTTGATATTGTTTGGCTAATTTGCCAATAGTGGTGGTTTTACCCACGCCATTAACGCCAACCATTAAGATAACAAATGGGCCATTAGCATTGTCTGGTACTAACGGGATAGCGACTGGATCGAGTGTTTTTTGCAACTCATCCCGCAGCAATTCATATAAAGCTTCGGCATCTTTAAGCTGCTTACGTGAGGCATGCTCTGTCAAATTCTTGATTAATCGCGTAGTGGTTTCGACACCAACGTCGGCGATTAATAATTGTTCTTCGAGTTCTTCAAACAGATCGTCATCGATTTTCTTGCCGCGAAATAGGCCGATAAAACCACTGCCAATATTCTCGCTGGTACGCATTAAGCCACGTTTCAGGCGAGCAAAGAGCCCTTCCTTAACGGGTCTAGCCTGCGGCTCAGGTTGTAATTCAGCAACTGCTACAACAGCTTGCTCAGTTTCAGCTTGTTGCTGAACTAAAGCCTCTGCTTGCTCACGTGCTAGTGCTTCGCTAGCGAGTTGTTCTGCCGCTAAGGCTTCAGCGGCATGCCGTTCGGCGGCCAAGCGGGCAAGTTCAGCTTGTTCCGCTGCGAGTAATTCTGCTTCTAGCTGAGCGGCAACTACACGCGACGCCTCTGCTTGAGCTAATTGCTCTGCGGCGGCTTGCTCAACCGCTAACTGCTGTTCTGCCAATTGTTCTGCAATGCGTTGCTCTGCTTCTAACTGTGCTTCGGCTAACTTCTCTGCAGCATGCTTTTGTGCACTAAGTTGTTCAGCAACCAAACGTGTCGCATCAGCTTGCTGATTAGCAAAATGCAACGATTCAATTCGGGCATGCTCAAGGGCGAATTGCTCGGCTTCGGCTTTTGCCTGTGTTTGTTCGGCCGCTAACTGTTCTGCAGCCTGTTTTTCAGCATGAGCTTCGGCCTCGATGACCCCTTGTAACTCTACTTGTTCCGGCGCTACACACTGTGCTGCATCAGTATCTTGTGTTGGAGTAACAACTGGCGTTTCAGCGACGACCTCATCTTGTGACTTATCTTTACGAAACCAAGAGAAAAAACCTTTCTTTGCCATGTGTGATTCCAGCGCTCTACTTCAGTATTGAATTTTGAATAAGACCCTGATGTTATACCAGATTGCCTCGGCAATTACGCCCAAAAAGTCGGCAATTAGCTAAGCTCAGTTAGCCTTCTCACCTTTTAGTGAGACTTTGATATAAAATAGCGGCCTTAATTAAGGTGGCACAGTCTACCACTTTCTTTCTTCAGGCAAAATCACGGGGGCACTTTGGTTAATCATCGAACGGTCAAAAATAATGTGACCAAGGGTCAAACAGCCAAAAATAAACCCGGCAGTGGACAAGTGCGGATCATCGCAGGCCAATGGCGCTCGCGTCGTCTACCTATCCAAGATCTCGAAGGTTTACGCCCGACGACAGACAGGGTTCGCGAAACACTCTTTAATTGGCTGGCTAATGATTTAGTCAATGCACGTGTACTCGACTGTTTTGGCGGTAGTGGCGCTTTAGCTCTCGAAGCCTTGTCCCGCTATGCCAGTTTCGCCAAAATTATCGAGTTGCAACGCGGCGCAGCCATGCAATTAAAAGAAAATCTACAAACCCTTAAATGCGATAAGGCCGAAGTGCTCAATGCTGATACGTTAGTGGTACTGCAAAGGGGCTGCGAGCAAGGTTTCGATGTGGTGTTTATCGATCCACCCTTTCGTAAGGGATTGGCAGAAAAGACGATTCAACTGCTAGATACTCAAGGCTGGCTCAATGATGGTGCGCTGATTTATGTCGAAATCGAGTCTGAATTGACGCAACTTGCTATCCCTTCTCGCTGGCACGCCTTAAAAGAAAAGAATGCAGGGCAAGTGAGCTACCGTTTATATCAATATCACTCAGAAACCACTGTTGAGCCCATCGAAGATGAAAACCATGCCCTTATTAATTAACTTAGGTAAAGCCATCACTCTGATTGCTTGGTTGATGATGGCCTACAACTTAGTCATCCCCTTTGAAGGCAATGTGGCGATTACTTTAAATATCCTGTTTGCCATTACCTGCATGATGCATTGCTTCCAAGTCGCGATTTTCCACATGCTGTTTAAGACCTTGCTACCATTAACGCAACAAGATTATCTACAAGTGTTTATCTTCGGAATTTTCAGCCTGTTAGCTTATCGGCAACGAGTGATGACTCAAGCGAATTAACCGAGCACACAGACAGCAAAAAGCCCTCTATTGAGGGCTTTTTAATGGCTATCAATTAAGAAATTTAATCGCTAAACCTTATCCTTTTGGATATGGGTGTGCTACGCCTTTATGGCAGTCAACACAGGTCTTTCTCGCGTCAGGTTCTTTCTTGAAGTTATTTGAGTGCATTCTTACAGCCATTTTGCTCATTGTTTCTGGCTGATTCTCGTAAATACGAGTGTGGCAATGCTGACAGTTAGCAGAATCGTTCGCACGGAAATAATTCAGCGCTTTATCCGCTTGTTCTTTACGATTTTCATCTAACCAAGCTTGAGTGTTAAAGCCATCAATTGTCATGAAACCATATAAATCTTTAGATACGATGATTTTTTTGATCAAATAATCGACTGGACCATGAGGTAAGTGACAGTCTTGACACTGAACCGTAATCCCCGCTTTGCCGCCGCCATGGGCAGAAGCCAACACTTCATCCTTCAGCGAATGATTGCTATGGCAAGACATACAGAACTCATCTGTACTGGTCGCGTGTAATGTTTGTTGAGTGGCAAAGTACCCCACAACACCCACTACAATACCGACGACCAGTAGCGCCAGGATTGAATATTTCGCGCTAGGTTTAAATAGTGCACGCCAGTTCATCACTCTATCTCCAAAATTGTCAAAATTAGTTTTTATAAGACTAGTTTATGCTCTTTCATTTATTAGAAATTTGATTTTAAGCCGAAATTTGCTGATTAAATTAACCTTAAAAGCGCAAAATGAGACTTAGCTCTAACTATTTGGACGTCATTTGGTAAAAACCGCTAGCTGAACTGTGATGCACTTTAACTAAAGCTAATGCAATCACCCGATAATCGCAAGTTACCGATTATCGCGATGAGATTTCCCCTTTGAGAATCAATCACTATTGAAATCATTTCTAGAAAATAGAAATGTGATCCAGTCGATGTTTTGTTTAATTATTGAAGTAGGCGGAGAAATAAATCATTAAAAATTAAAATTTGAATCGTATATGAAACTTTATTGGGCTAACTAAGGTCTCTAAGGGTAAGCAATCAATTTTCAGAGTTATCATGGCTAAATTTTGGATCACCATAGCAGTGTTATTTTCGCTAATCGCCCAATCGGCGATAGTGAGTGCTATGCCAACTTCAGCCAACACCAATGGCCACAGCAGTCAAACCATGCTGATGATGGATGCAGAAATGAACTGCACCATGCCAGATTGTTCTGCATCCGATTGCTTGCAACACTGCCAAGATAGTATGACAAGTCATTGTCAAACCCATTGCCTATCATCACTTTACCTTGAGCCTGCAGTGCTAGAACTGGCCTTCGCCAACCCAGCAAGCAAGCGTATTGCCATACAAGGCTGGGCGATGCAAACTGCCGACCTCGGGCTCACCACACCGCCTCCTAACTCCAATTCACTGTAACGTCTTTCGTTTTTTACAACGTAAAACCGACTAAACACCTTTGATTGCGCCGCTGCATATTCGCACCGCAACGAGGTACAGAGAATTTTTGGAGTTTATTATGAAAACCACTTTATTGAACAAAAGCTTACTAGGCCTTACTTTCGTTATCGGTGCCTTATTAAGTAGCACCACAGTTACAGCCGCCAGCTTAAATAGCACAGATGCGCTCAGTGTTATCAGTATCAATGGTGTGCCAACCACGCCCTTTAAACCCATCCAACTCTCCGCAGGGAAAGTACTGCTCGAGCTAAAATATCAGGATATATTTGATTATCGCGCCGATGATAGTGGCAACTGGGTTAAATCAGCGCCGCTTTACTTAGTGCTGGATGTGAAGGCGAGTGATAGCTACCAAATCACCCAGCCCAAAATAATGACTGAAGCTGAAGCGCGTCAATTTATTAAATATCCAACGATTCAACTCAGTATTAATGGTGACAAAGCGGGCGAATATCCACTGCAAAGCCACAGCCAACTGATGGCGAAAATGTTAGTCAGCAATCCCGCTTTCTAATTTAGACGAGTTAAATATTTAATCTGAGGCATGTGCTGAAATGTGAGTTAAATCATTACAGCATAATGCCTCTATGCTAGACTCGAGTCGTTCATCATTTGGAATACTTATGCATCACACACTCAGTCGTTATTTTTTAGTCATATTCACTCTACTCGCACTCGTCGGGCAAAGTGTCGTGTCTAATGGTCACGCCATGGTGCCACACACTATGGATATGAGTGCGATGAATCATGAGGTTTCCTCCCAAATGCACCACGCTACAATGATGCAGATGGACACGGAGAACAGTTCTGACTCACATTCAATGGCCAACACGGATTGCTGCAACGATAAAATGCTTCCCGGCGCGAAACAGCATTGCTGTGATGGGACCACATCATGTTCAAATGATTGTGGTCATTGTTTGACGATTTCAGTCGCTGGCACTCTATTCAGCCCACACCTCTGGCCAAGTGTGAGCATGAGCGATACTGCAATGGCCACTCCTATGCCTCATTTCCACTCTATCTCTTTGTCTTCGGCCTTTAAACCACCGATAGCCTAGCTCTACTTTGTGCTTATTGGGCAAATAAACCCTTAAAAAAAGCCAAACGACCAAGCTAAAACGACAATGCTGTTAGCCCTAAGCTAACGCCCTATTTAGCCGTTTATTGTGGTGCCTTATCATTAAATTGTGCACCCGAGTCTAGCAAAACGTTGATTACTGAGCCGAATGCCAAATTGTGGCATCAATTCGTCTATCGAAGCGAACCGCTTTGATCCACTGTGCTCACTGACGTTTATGCGCTCGTATTCGGCCGTTAATCCGATGGAGTGAATAATATGAAAACACTAACTAATCTCGCCTTAATCACATTCTTGCTGACCAGCACAAGCGTGTTTGCGACGGCCGCGCCGCACGCACATCAACACAACAATGCCAATCCACAGGAACAAGCACATACCCATGTTTGCCCTATGCACCCTGAAGTGACTGGCAGCAAAGAGGATACTTGCCCTCAATGTGGTATGAACTTAGAGCCAAAGGCAATAGAAGCAAAACCGGCTGAAGGTGCGGCAAAAAACGCCCACAAACACCACTAAGCTAGGCTGGAGATGAGGCATATGAATTCATTTAAAACCGTAAAAAAGCAGACCCCTAAAGCCGTACTGATCTTGAGTAGCTTACTCTTAGGTACGCCTTGGTTGAGCCATGCCCAACTGGCGAGCACACAACAGCCTGTGGCGACCGAAGCTGCAGTAAATTCTGCAACAGCGCCTAAAAATAATTCGTTAAATCAAGTAAAAACCTACACTTGCCCTATGCATCCCGAAGTGCTCAGCCATGAGCCTGGTCGCTGCCCTAAGTGCAATATGTTTTTAGTTGAGAAACAAGATGCCGCGAACTCTGCGGCCGAGCATGCGCAGCATCAAGCCGCAGATCACCAAGCCTCTGAGCATGGGCAAACCTTGGCAGCGAAAGCTTCGAGTCAGGTATTCGACACCCCAACCCCTAAGGCCGACAGTTTAGTCAAAGCTCAAAACCACGTGACAACAATCAAGTACGTTTGCCCTATGCATGCTCACATCATCAGCGATGTGCCCGGCACTTGCCCTATCTGCGGCATGAACTTAGAAAAAGTCGAAACGGGCGGCAATACCCAAGAAATCAATATCAATGTTTCCGGCAGTATGCAGCAAGCGCTGGCACTCAAAGTCGCCAAGGTTGAACGCGACACACTGTGGAAATTTGTCGAAACCGTCGGTCAAATCGATTACGACGAAAGCCAGATCACCCATATCCATGCCCGTGTCACTGGTTGGATTGAAAAGCTCATGGTCAAATCCGTGGGCGACACTGTCAAGAAAGACCAACTGATCTACGAGATCTACTCTCCCGATTTAATTAACGCCCAAGATGACTACCTGCTCGCCATGGATACCGCCAAAGCAAACGGCCAAGGCCGCTACAAAGATTTGGTGCGCAATGCGGGTTTACGCTTATCTTTCCTCGGTTTTAACGACAGACAAATCAAACAATTAGCCGAGTCACATCAAACCCAGTATCGCGTACCTTTCTACGCCAAAGAGGATGGCATAGTTAAAGCCCTCGACGTTCGTGATGGCATGTACATTCAGCCTTCGACCGAAGTCATGTCCCTAGTGGATCTCTCTAAGGTATGGGTGATTGCCGATGTATTCGAGAATGAACAAAGCTGGATTGCTAAAGGTCAAAAGGCCGAAATTGCCGTTCCCGCCATGAATATCAGTGGCATCGAAGGCACGATCGATTACATCTACCCTGAGCTTGACCCAGTCACTCGCAGCCTGCGAGTACGAGTGGTTCTCAACAATGCCGACGTAGATTTAAGACCTAAAACCCTCGCGAAAGTCTCGCTATTCGGTGGCCCGAATAAAGATGTGCTCGTGATCCCGCAAGAAGCTTTAATTCAGACGGGTAAAGAAAACCGCGTGATCGTCAAACAAGCCGATGACAGCTTTACCGCCAAGGCCGTCACAGTCGGCATGATGAGCCAAGGTAAAGCCGAGATTATTTCAGGCCTGAATGAAGGTGAACGGGTGGTGATTTCGGGGCAATTCTTACTCGACTCCGAAGCCAGTCTCAAGGGCAGCTTAATGCGTTTAAGCAGCGGTCATCAGCACTAGGAGCGCGTTATGTTGAAATATATTATCGAAGCGTCAATCAGGCAGCGATTGATGGTGCTGATTATCGCCATCATGATCACTGTTTGGGGCGTACAGGAGCTGCGCAAAACGCCGCTTGATGCACTGCCGGATTTATCCGACGTACAAGTGATCATTAAAACCCCTTACCCAGGCCAAGCGCCAAAATTGGTTGAAGAACAAGTGACTTATCCCTTGTCGACCGCCATGTTAGCCGTACCAGGCGCCAAAACCGTACGTGGTTATTCCATGTTCGGCGACTCCTATGTGTATGTGATTTTTGAAGATGGCACCGACATCTACTGGGCACGCTCGCGGGTGCTCGAGTACCTGAGTCAAATTAGCAGCCGTTTACCCCAGGGCGTACAACCTTCACTCGGTCCCGATGCATCCGGTGTCGGTTGGGTGTATGAATATGCGCTGGTCGATCGTTCTGGCAATTTAGATTTATCGCAACTCAAAAGTCTGCAGGATTGGTATCTCAAGCTAGAGCTGCAAAGCGTGGCAGGCGTGTCTGAAGTTGCCACCGTCGGCGGCATGGAGCAAACCTATCAGATCGTACTCGAACCCGACAAAATGGCGATCTATAAACTCGATATCGCCAGCATTAAACAAGCGATCGATAAAGCTAATAGCGAAGCTGGCGGCTCAGTGATCGAAATGGCCGAAGCCGAATACATGGTGCGCGCCAAAGGCTATCGCCAGACGCTAGAGGATTTTCGTGAAATTCCCCTTGGTATCACCAGCCCTTCTGGTACAGGTTTATTACTCAAAGATGTCGCCACTGTGCGCAAAGGCCCAGCCTCACGCCGCGGCATAGCCGAACTCGACGGTGAAGGTGAAGTCGTTGGCGGAATTGTGGTGATGCGTTACGGCGAAAACGCCTTAGCGACGATAGATGCAGTGAAAGCTAAACTCGAAGAACTCAAAGCGGGCCTGCCCGATGGGGTTGAGATTATCCCAACCTATGACAGATCCCACTTAATTCTTAAGTCCGTCGACAACTTGTTTAGCAAGGTCGTCGAAGAAATGTTGGTGGTTGGCTTAGTCTGTCTGCTGTTTTTACTGCATGCGCGCTCCACACTCGTGGCCGTGATAACCCTGCCACTATCCATCCTTATCGCTTTTATCGTGATGAATAAGATGGGCGTTAACGCCAATATCATGAGCCTTGGCGGCATCGCCATTGCTATCGGCGCCGTGGTGGATGGCGCGATTGTGATGATCGAAAACCTGCACAAGCATTTAGAACATTTCAAAGCCGAACATGATCGCGAGCCCGATACTAAGGAGCATTGGCGCATCGTCACCGAAGCGTCGATTGAAGTCGGCCCTGCGTTATTTTTCTCATTGATTATTATCACCTTAAGCTTTGTGCCTGTGTTCGCACTCGAAGCGCAGGAAGGGCGATTATTCGCGCCACTGGCCTACACTAAAACCTTCGCCATGGCAGCGGCGGCCTTTTTATCGATCACCTTAGTGCCGATTTTGATGGGTTACTTTATTCGCGGCAAAATTCCCAGCGAACGCAGCAATCCCCTCAGTCGCTTCTTGATCGCGCTTTACCAACCTTCGCTCAAACTAGTGCTTAAATTTCCTAAAGTCACCCTGATGTTAGCGTTAGTCGCGCTGGCCAGTGCTTGGTATCCCATGACCCGCATGGGCAGTGAGTTTATGCCCGCCCTTGAAGAAGGCGATTTGCTCTACATGCCAACAGCATTGCCCGGCATCAGTGCCAGTAAGGCCGCCGAAGTGTTGCAGCAAACCGACCGCTTGATTAAAACCGTGCCCGAAGTGGCCCGCGTGTTTGGCAAGGTAGGCCGCGCAGAAACCGCGACCGATCCCGCACCGCTGACCATGCTTGAAACCACTATCATGCTCAAACCCCATGAGGAATGGCGTGAAGGCATGACCTTAGATGGCATCATTGCCCAACTACAGCAAACCGTCAAAGTACCAGGACTCACCAATGCTTGGGTACAGCCCATCAAAACCCGTATTGACATGCTCTCGACGGGGATAAAAACCCCCGTCGGCATTAAGATCACTGGTGCCGATGTCAACGAACTGCAAAGCATAGGAGCTAAGATAGAAGCCATTCTCAGCAAAGTACCACACACAAAATCAGCCTATGCTGAACGCAGTGGTGGCGGGCGTTATATCGATATCACTCCCAAACTGGATGTCGCCGCACGTTACGGTATGTCACTGCAAGATATTCAAGATGTCGTGCGTTACGCCATTGGCGGTATGGATATTGGCGAGTCGGTACAAGGGGCTGAGCGTTATCCGATTAACCTGCGTTATCCCCGTGAGCTACGCGATAATATCGAAAAGCTGCGCGAGCTCCCTGTGATCACTAAATCGGGAAATTATCTACCACTGCGAAATTTAGCGGATATAGAAATCACCGATGGCGCACCTATGCTCACCAGTGAAAACGGTCGCTTAATCTCTTGGGTGTTTATCGATATTGAAGGCACGTCTATCGGCGAATATATTACGACCGCCAAGCGAGCTTTAAATGCCGAACTCAAGGTGCCCCCGCGCTACAGCTACACTTTTGCAGGGCAGTACGAATATATGCAACGGGTAGATGCAAAACTTAAGCAAGTGATCCCTATGGCATTAGCCGTCATCTTCATCCTGTTGATGATGACCTTTGGCTCCACCATTCAGGCCAGTATTATCATGCTCAGCCTCCCCTTCGCGTTGGTCGGCAGCACTTGGCTGTTATACCTACTGGATTACAACATCTCAGTGGCTGTCGCCGTCGGTATGATTGCCTTAGCGGGTGTCGCAGCCGAGTTTGGGGTAGTAATGCTGGTGTATCTCAATAACGCCATCAAGCACAGGCAAGAGAAAGATAATTACCACAGCGTCAGCGACTTAAAAGAAGCGTTAATGGAAGGTGCCGTTATGCGGATCCGCCCCAAAGCCATGACAGTAGCGACCATCTTCTTCGGTCTACTCCCCATTATGTGGGGTGCAGGATCGGGTAACGATGTGATGCAGAAAATTGCCGCACCTATGGTCGGCGGCATGGTTACAGCCCCATTACTGTCACTGTTTGTACTACCCGCGCTTTATTTACTGATTTACTCGCGTAAATTAAAGAAAGACGCGGCGTAATTGAGTTTACGGCGCTAGAACACCGATAAAAATCCCCTCAAACCATTAAAGTTTGAGGGGATTTTCTCATTCAATCAGATTAAAAATCTAATTTTACAACAGTGCCATATACCACTCTGGGTAAAATAAGCCTCTAAGTTTATAGCGCTTATGTGTACCATTGACTCAGTGCCACACAGAATTGACTCAATTCACTGCCGCAGGAAGGATCCCATCACATGACCAAGTCATTTTGTTTAACCATCAGCCGGATATGGCCGCAAGCACTTTCCCTTAAAACCCCATCACGCGCATTACTTGCCGCATTCAGTTTATGCTCTGCGCTCATCATTACAGCACCCGCCTTTGCCGCACCCGCGACTGGTGAATTCGTTGCAGACAAACGCTGTGAGCTATTTCAATCGAAAAATAAGCAGACGAATCCAGACCAATGGCAGAGCAATATTGGTGAGCACTACCCTGTACTTGAAATCCTCGGCAATAGCGCTAAACCTGATTGGCTAAGAGTGCGCACCAATGCGGTGAAGTCTCCCATGCGTTGGATCAGCGGCGATTGTGGTCAATATCTATCTAATGTTGCTGGCAGTAATTTATCAACACCTGCAACGGCGGCGGAACCGGCGCAAACCACCACGGCATCAGACATCAAAGCAAAAAACCGAGATAGCCTTAAAGAGCATGGTACCCCAGAGAAACGCCAAGGGAATCAATGCCAAATCGGCGGTGAATTCGATGCTAACGTGCTCGCATTAAGCTGGCAAAGCACCTTTTGTGAACTCTATGGCCGCCGTAAAGCCGAATGCCGCGCCCTCAGCCAAACGCCAGAATCGAGCCAATGGCAACACTTCAGCCTGCACGGACTGTGGCCGAATAAACAACAATGCGGCACGCGATATGGCTATTGCAGCACAGTCAAACTGCAACCGAATGATTTCTGTACTTATCCAGAGTTTGAACTGAATCCATCGGTGCGCAAAAATTTAGAAGAAGTCATGCCTAGCGCCCAATATGGCACCTGTTTAGAACGCCACGAATGGTGGAAACACGGCACTTGCCGTAGCCAAGACCCTAACGAGTACTTTTTATTGGCAACCCAGCTGACGCAAGCGGTCAATGCCTCGGCATGGGTACAAAAATTTATTCATGACAACATAGGTAAGAGTGTCAGTAAAAGTGAGTTAAACCAAAGTTTTGATAGCAGCTTCGGTCAAGGCGCTCACACTAAAATGAGTCTTGAATGTGGCAAGGGATTACTGAGTGAAATCCGCATTAACTTGCCCGAAGTCATTAAAACTTCTGACTCCTTACCTAGCCTACTCGCCAAAGCCAATAAGGCCTCAAAAGGCTCCTGCCCTGAAACAATCATGATTGATAACGCTAATTAAACAAATAGTTAGACAAATAAAAACGGCGATTTAGCGTCGCCGTTTTTAACCTTAATGACAGTCCTTAATATGGCTGTCACATCTGATTAAGCTTGATCACCGCAAAGGTAGCGCCTTGGGCGTCAGCAATGACAGAAAATCGTCCCACATCAGGGATATCACTAGGCGGAATGCACACTTGCGCGCCTAAGCTTTGGGCTTTCTCAGCAAACGCATCGCAATCCGCCACCACAAAATAGAGCAGCCAATGGGGAGAGATATCGCCCCATTCGGGCATTATCGTCATCATACCGCCGATGGATTGCCCATCAACTTGCCACTCAGAGTATTCGATGTCTGGCATATCGCTGGGCGTGTTTGTCCAAGGGAATATTTTGCAGTAAAAGGCTTCTTCAGTACGCGGCTCTTTACAAGCCAGCTCAACCCAGCAAAGGGTATTGAGTTCACCCTGACGGCGAGCACCTATGTGGTTCTTCGCTTGCCATAAGGCAAAGCGTGCGCCTTCAGGATCGCTCACCTGCGCCATCACGCCCGCATCACCCACAATATGCGGCCCCATGTGCACTTGGCCGCCCGCCGCTTGAATCGCTGCAATGCTGGCATCGATATCATCGACGGCAAAGTAGATACGCCAGTGGCTGGGGATATGTGCTTCCGACTCAGGGATTTGATACATGGCGCCTAAGTCATCTCCCGCTAAATTAAATAGCGAAAAGTGACCTTCAGGGATCGGCATTTCGACCGAGTTCCAACCAAATAACGCTTGGTAAAATGCTGTAGCTCCCTGCCAATCATGGCTTGCAAGTTCAACCCAACATGCATGTCCTTGTGCGTACTGAGTCATTTTCATTATCGGCTCCTTTGTTTTAACAATCATTCGAGTTAAGCCTGAGTTTGTATTTCTGTCCAGTATTCAGGTTAAAAAGATCTGTAAGACAAAACTCAACCGCTAAAGACAAAAAAGCCCTCACATGGAGGGCTTAAATCATCACAACAAATTAGGAATATTGCGGCAGTAAATTTGCCATCGCGAGCAGATGACAAGCACCTGTGACTATGCCAAATAACACCACAAGAATAATCAGCGGTGTACCGCCTATCACTCTAAAACCTGTGCTATCGGGGAACAACTGCCGCGATTTATAGGCCATCAGCGCCGGGACGATTACCGCCCACACAGTTGCCGCTAATGCCGCAAAGCCAATCGCTACTAAGAAGCCATCGGGAAACAGTAATCCTAAAATCGTTGGCGGCACAAAGGTCACTAACGCAGTTTTCATTCGGCCAGAGCGTGAATCATCAAAACCAAACAAATCGGCGAGATAATCGAACAAACCTAAAGTCACCCCTAAGAAAGATGAAGCCACGGCTAAGTTAGCAAACAGGGTCAACATACTGTTTAACCAGCTACTCGCCATCACCTCAGACAAAGCGCCCACCAACACTCCCATATTGCCACCTTGAGCAATAATGTCGATAAACTGGCTGCGGGGAATATTACCCATAGTCGCCACTAACCAACAGGCATAAATCACCAGCGCGATAAAGGTGCCGACGAAAATCGCCTTGATAATGGTGGAAGAATCTTTGCCGTAATACTTCACTAAGCTGGGGACGTTACCATGGTAACCAAAGCTAGCGAGACCAAAGGGCAGCGCCGCCCACAGATAAGGTGAAAAGCTGTTATTACCATCGGGTTCGAGCAACTTAGTCACATCAATTTCGATCAATAAATTGCCGATCGCGAGGAAGAAGGTAATGATCATACCGCCGAGCATAATCGTGGTAATCCGATCCACGGCTTTAGTACTGATCAATACTATGCTCGCCAATACTATGGCAAACACCAGTCCTGCCACGCTTTGCGGTAACTCAATTCCCATGCCCTGCAAGCTGTGATTCACAATCGAACCACCGCCGCTGATATAGGCATAGGTCAAAATATACAACACGAAAGCGATAGAAACGCCGTTCACTATCCGCCAAAACTGCCCAAGAGTTTGCTTGCTTAAGGTATCGAAGCTAGCACCGGGTTCGAAATGTAAATTGGTTTCGAGCAGCAATAAACCCGACATCAACATGCAAAACCAAATGCCTAATAACATTAGAATCGAATAGCCAAACCACATACCTGCACCGACCACGGGCAGAGAAAACATCCCAGCACCTACGGTCGTGCCAGCAATAATCATGGCACCACCGAGCAAGGACTTACCTGCGGGCTTATGCTTAGCCGCATTCATATGATTTGCCATTAAACTGTGTGCTCCGCGGTGACACTCGCCACTATCGTTTGTCTCACTGACGGACGTAATAAGCTATTGGCCTGATC
Organism: Shewanella sp. M-Br; assembly: GCF_036245925.1. Classification (NCBI taxonomy): domain Bacteria; kingdom Pseudomonadati; phylum Pseudomonadota; class Gammaproteobacteria; order Alteromonadales; family Shewanellaceae; genus Shewanella; species Shewanella sp. M-Br. The sequence goes on along the minus strand of NZ_BJBV01000004.1, from coordinate 179,764 downwards.
TCGTATGCGATTGATATTGGACTTATCTTCACTATCCGCCAGATATCCCAATTCTTTGAGCTTCACGCTCAAAGTACCGTAGAGTTTTTTATCGTAGAACTCAGGCGCGGTAATGCCATGTAAAGCCCCTAAACGCTGGGCGAGTAAATGGCTCTCAGACTCAAGTTCTGAGCGCTCCATCTTAGGTCTGTTCGCTAACAGATTGAAAATAATAGCATAGCGTTGCAAAGTTTCACTCACTGAACTGGCTAACAACAATAATTGGCTTGAGTGCTCAGGCACGACAGCTAAAGTATCTGTCTCAACCACTAAACCTTGCCCAATCAGGAAATCCAGCACTTGCTCAACATAGGCTGGTAAGTCTTTAATTCCCATGAAGAGTTCGGCTTTCAGCAGTGGATAAAAATCGGCAACGATTGAAACCACTTGCTGGCGCGGGATCTGTTCATTGTGGGTTAAACAACTCGCAATTAATGAAGGAACAATAAATAAGTGAATGATATTGTTACGATAGCAAGTCATAGACACAGCCTGACTCGCTTCGATAGACACTATTTCCCCTAAAGGATCGGCACTAACAACAAACTTGTTCAACTCTAAACCTTGCTGCACTAAATGCTTACCATCACCTTCGGCAACAGATGTATAAGAAGTGTAAGGCACTTTTTTGAGTAGGGTCAGATACAAATCAAGCTGACGCTCCAGCAGACTACGTTCTAAGGCGTTTTGATCTGTCGCCAGTAAAACTAAGCTAGTCAAAGTCACAGAACTCGCGGCTGCGGCATCATTGATACGCGTCATCACCCGATTAGCCAGCACGTTTACCGCTGGCGTTAACCAACTTGGTTTCTGCTCGGGATCATCGGCCAACTCAGCACGCCAGTTTGGCGCACGCTCATTTAAGAAATTTTGCAGGGTAATAGGCTCGCCAAAATTCACATAACCTTGGCCGAAATTACCTAATTTACGAATGGCACCGAACACCTGCCACACAGATTCTTTTTTCTTTTTCTTACCGCTTAACTCTTTATGGTAAGTCGCTACTTCCATCACATGGTCATAGCCTAAATACACAGGCACAAGTGTGACAGGACGTTCAATACCGCGCAGTACGCTGTTCATCGTCATGGCGATCATGCCAGTTTTCGGCGCCAACAGACGGCCAGTACGTGAACGACCACCTTCGGAGAAGTATTCCACCGAATAACCTTTAGCAAACAGCTGATCTAAATACTCACGAAATACTGCGGTGTACAGCTTGTTGCCATTAAAACTACGGCGGATAAAGAAGGCACCACCGCGACGGAACATAGGTCCCGCGGGCCAGAAATTGAGGTTAATGCCGGCAGCAATGTGCGGCGGAACCATGCCTTGATAATACAAAATATACGATAACAGCAGGTAATCCATGTGGCTGCGATGGCAAGGCACATAAACAATTTCGTGGCCATCGTGGTGCAGCTGGCGAACTTGCTCGGCGCCTTTAATGTTGATCCCGCTGTAAAGCTTGTTCCACAGCCAAGTTAAAAAACGCTCGGCAATACGCACTAAACTGTCTGAGTAATCGGCAGCGATTTCATCGAGATACTCAATAGCCGTCTCGCGCGCTTGGGTCTCAGAAATCTTTTTACTGGCCGCTTCTTCTTGAATCGCCTTGCGCAGCGACTCAGATTTGAGCAACGAATGAAACAGTGCTTGGCGGTTTGGCAGCACAGGCCCTGTCATTACTTTACGTTGACGACGGAAATGCACGCGCGCAACCCGTGCTAACTTATGGGCAATCCCCATGTCGGTGCCATGTTCGTCAGCCATGTAACGCAGGGATACGGCATTCGAAAACTGCACGAAGTTATGTCGACCTAAGAACAGAATCATCAAGCACTTGCGCAACCAAGTCGGGTTTTCCCGCTCAAATACGGCCGCCTTCATAGTGTCGTCTTCTTTCCCTGGCGTTCGACCCCAATACAAGCTCGCAGGCACAAGTTGAATATCCAATTCAGGACGTTCCTTATGCACGGCTAACAAACGCATAAAGCATTCGAGGAAAGGCTCATTACCAGCACGTTCGCCAAACAGTGGCTTACGTCCTTGAAGACAGACAACCCGAGGCGCAGTCACACCATTAGCCACTAGAGGCTCATAAGGGCTTGGTAAGCCTAACTTAGCCGTTATTTCGCTCAAAGCAGCGATGTCACTGAGGGATTCTGTTTTCATCACATAAACAAGGGGTCTGGAAGCATCCAGATTCAGATCGGCAAAGGGATCCTGAGGCACCACAATAGTGTGCACTAAGTGTTTTTGGATCCAACGTAATGATTTCAACCAAAGAGAGTCGTGTTTAGGCATTATTCTTATGCAATTAAGTGCGTTTACTAGCCCGATAGAATACCAGACTATGGGCAATATTCGCTAATTCTCTCCAACATAGCTAAAAAGTGGTTAATACTTGCGCTGCAAATAATACTGTATATACTAACAGTAACTGTATAGAAAAACAGGAAACACCATGAGACCTTTGACGCCACGCCAAGCTGAAATTTTAGAGCTAATTAAACGAAATATTGCCGATACTGGCATGCCACCCACTCGGGCAGAAATCGCAACCCGTTTAGGTTTTAAGAGCGCCAATGCGGCTGAAGAACACCTTAAAGCGTTGGCAAAAAAGGGCTGCATTGAGATCATGCCAGGCACATCTCGGGGCATTCGTCTGCCTGCGGAAATCGAAGATTTGACTGAAACAGGTTTACCGCTCATCGGCCAAGTGGCCGCGGGTGAACCTATCCTCGCCCAAGAACATGTTGAACAGTACTACCAAGTCGACCCAAGCATGTTCCATCCCGCCGCCGATTTTTTACTGCGAGTAAAAGGCGACAGCATGAAAAATATCGGCATTCTCGAAGGTGATTTGCTGGCAGTTCATAAAGTAGAACAAGCTAGAAATGGTCAAGTGGTTGTCGCTAGAGTCGATGACGATGTCACTGTTAAACGTTTCGAAAAAAAAGGTAATGTGGTCTATCTACATGCCGAAAATGAAGATTACTCCCCGATTAAAGTGGATTTAGGCTTCCAAAGTTTAACAATTGAAGGACTCGCCGTCGGTGTGATCCGTAATGGAGATTGGCTATGAATAAACTACTTGGCAATGCCCCCCGCCATCCGGGCTTGTGGCTCGATGAAGTCCGTGATGCCGACTATGACTGGCACCATGCGCCTATCGCCTGTATGCCAACCAAGACTCAAGGTCGCCAAGAATTAATTCATCTGAGTGCACAACTCGCTCAGTTAAGCCAACAGGGCCGTTGGTTAGTGCTCATCAACCCTCCAAGTATTGGCTACAAGCAAATGCTCGCCAGCGCAGGTGTGCGTATGGATAGAGTCTTACTGGTACATGCTAAAGATGAAGTCGAAACCCTGTGGGCGATGGAGAAAGCCCTGACAAGTGGTACGTCCAGTGCAGTCATTACTTGGACTCAATCATTGGATGCGCGGGATAATCGACGCCTACAAATCGTGGCTAAAAGTGCCCGAGCTATGGGCATAGTGCTTGAAGACGTAAACAGTCACTTACATGCCGACGTACGCATTGAGCAAGGCAATCTCTTCGGTCAGCAATCTTTTTTTAGCGCTGTACACTAAATATTCATTTAATTTTTTACCTTGAAAGCCGCCTCACCTATGAATGTGAGGCTTTTTTTTGGCAATTTTTCAGATAATTAGATAAATAAGTGATCTTGATCAATATTTAAACAGCAAGTATGGTTGGTTAAGTCGGTGATGATATATCACCTTCCGTGGTCAATGAATCGAGTATTTATCGAACTCGAAGCGCCACTAAAAATAGAGAACAGATTTATTTCAGCAGTATGTGCCAGCGTGGCTAATTACCAGCAGTAACAATACTTGATTAAAAGTAACAGCCGCCAACGCACGTTGAAGTCAAAAAAGCTTTTTTGGGAACTGAAGAGTTTGCATAGAGTTGAGACTTACTGTGTTGCTCTTCTTTGTAGTTGCTATTCGCAATTGGCAGAGGAGAAGTCTTGTGAAGCAATTGTTGTATTGTTTACTCGTGGTGCTTTTCGCACCACCGTTGACCGCCGCGGACATGCGGTTCAACATGACCCCTGGCGTGACCGAGATCAGTGGCAAGGTTTATCACTTGCACATGACCATCTTGTATATCTGCTGCGCAATAGGCCTAGTGGTCTTTGGCGTGATGATTTACGCCATGATCAACCACAGAAAATCCAAAGGCGCTGTCGCGTCCCACTTTCACGAAAGCACTAAAGTTGAAATCGCTTGGACGATTCTGCCATTTATCATTTTGATCTTAATGGCGATTCCAGCGACAAAAACTTTAATCGCAATGGAAGATCCCAGTAACGCCGAACTCACCGTAAAAGTCACGGGTTCCCAATGGAAATGGCATTACAGCTATTTCGATCAAGATATTGATTTTTATAGCATACTGACAACACCCAGAGCACAAATCGAAGGTACCGAAACCAAGGGTGAAAACTATCTATTGGAAGTCGATAAACCGCTCGTTCTACCGATAAACCGCAAAATCCGCTTTCTGATGACTTCAGAGGATGTCATCCATTCTTGGTGGGTACCCGCCTTTGCAATTAAGAAAGATGCCAACCCTGGATTTATCAATGAAGCTTGGACTCGCATCGACAAACCCGGCATTTACCGTGGTCAATGCGCCGAGCTCTGCGGTAAAGACCATGGTTTTATGCCTATCGTAGTACAAGCGTTACCCGAAGCCGAGTTTGAGGCTTGGGTCACAGAGCAGAAACAAGCCGCAGGTGCTGCGGCTGAAGCCGCTCAAGCCGCTTTATCACAAACCCTAAGTAAAGAAGAGTTGATGACTCAAGGTGAACAAGTTTACCTCGGGCACTGCGCAGCCTGCCACCAGCCCAATGGCGAAGGGTTGCAAGGCGTATTTCCGCACCTTAAAGGTAGCCCGATTGCAACGGGACCACTCAGCGGTCACCTTGAAATTGTGCTCAACGGTAAAACGGGTACTGCCATGCAAGCGTTTAGTAAGCAATTGACCGCACAAGAAATCGCGGCAGTGACTACCTACGAGCGGAATGCTTGGGGCAATAATACTGGCGATGCAGTGCAAGCCAAAGACGTCAACGAGTACATGAACGGCAATTCTGCACAAACATCCGCCGCGGTACCAAGCAGTACAACCCCGACACCCGCGCCTGCAACAGACGTCTCAGCTGCAGTCGATCCCGCAAGCCTCCCCACACTCAGCCATGACGCCCTCATGGCCGAAGGTGAAACTGTCTACGCGACCTTCTGTGCTGCCTGCCATCAAGTGACAGGTGCAGGAATACCACCCGCCTTCCCCGCGCTAGTGGGTAGTGCTATCGCCATTGGACCAGTCGCCAATCACATCGATATTGTGATGCTCGGTAAAACAGGCACGGCTATGCAGGCATTTGGCAAACAGCTTAGCCCACAGCAACTTGCAGCAGTCATTACCTATGAACGCAATGCTTGGGGTAACAATACCGGCGATACAGTGCAACCTGCTGATATCGCAAGTCATGGACAGTAGGGGATAATGATGAGCACTACGACTCAAGATCAAACCGCAGCCCATGATGACCATCATCATGGTGCGCCAAAGGGCATCATGCGCTGGCTGCTAACCACCAACCATAAAGACATAGGTACTTTGTATTTATGGCTCAGCTTCATTATGTTCTTAACCGGTGGCGCTATGGCCATGGTGATCCGCGCTGAACTCTTTCAACCTGGATTACAATTGGTCGAGCCCAACTTTTTCAACCAAATGACAACTGTTCATGGGCTGATCATGGTATTCGGTGCGGTAATGCCAGCCTTTACAGGGCTCGCTAACTGGCTGATCCCTATGATGATAGGAGCGCCCGATATGGCGCTGCCACGGATGAATAACTGGAGTTTTTGGATACTCCCCTTCGCCTTCACTATCCTTCTCAGTTCGCTATTTATGGAAGGTGGCGGACCTAACTTTGGTTGGACCTTCTACGCACCACTATCAACAACTTATAGCCCAGATAGCACGGCGCTCTTTGTATTTTCTATTCACATCATGGGGATAAGTTCGATCATGGGCGCGATCAACGTGATTGTGACCATAGTGAATTTACGCGCGCCAGGCATGACATGGATGAAGTTACCATTGTTTGTGTGGACTTGGCTTATCACGGCATTCCTACTGATCGCTGTTATGCCCGTACTCGCGGGCGCTGTGACTATGGTGCTGACCGATAAGTTTTTCGGCACGAGTTTCTTCGATGCGGCGGGCGGCGGCGATCCCGTGATGTTCCAGCATATTTTCTGGTTCTTCGGCCACCCTGAAGTTTACATCATGATCTTGCCGTCCTTTGGCATCATCTCTGCCATAGTGCCCGCCTTCAGTCGTAAACCCTTATTTGGCTATGCATCCATGGTTTATGCTACAGCTAGTATTGCAATTCTGTCGTTCCTCGTGTGGGCGCACCATATGTTCACCACAGGTATGCCAGTGTTTGCCGAGCTGTTCTTCATGTATTGCACTATGTTGATTGCAGTGCCAACTGGGGTGAAAGTGTTTAACTGGGTTGCCACTATGTGGCGCGGCTCACTCAGTTTCGAAACGCCCATGCTGTTTGCTGTAGCCTTTATCATACTCTTCACTATTGGCGGTTTTTCGGGATTAATGCTCGCCATTACACCCGCCGACTTCCAGTACCACGATACTTATTTTGTTGTGGCACATTTCCATTATGTACTCGTAACTGGTGCGATTTTCTCCATCATGGCAGCGGCCTATTATTGGCTACCTAAGTGGACGGGGCACATGTACAACGAACGACTGGGACAATGGCATTTCTGGTGTTCGGTGATTTCAGTCAATGTGCTATTTTTCCCGATGCATTTCCTTGGGCTCGCAGGTATGCCAAGGCGTATCCCTGACTACTCGATTCAATTTGCCGATGTTAATCAAATCGTCTCGATTGGTGGGTTCGCCTTCGGCTTATCGCAATTGATTTTCTTAGTATTAGTAATTAAGTGCATCCGTGGCGGCGAAAAAGCCCCCGCTAAACCTTGGGAAGGTTCCGAGGGTTTAGAGTGGACATTGCCAAGCCCTGCGCCTTACCACTCCTTCACGACACCACCTGAGGTGAAATGAAATGGCAACCCAACACCAGCAAGATAAACCTAAGTCAAATCGTAAACTTATCAGCATGTTAGTTATCGGCTGTATTGGCATGTTTGGCTTTGGATTCGCGCTGGTGCCGCTCTACGATGTGTTGTGCGAGCAACTCGGTATCAATGGAAAACCCTCCAATACCGCGAGTAATTATCAAGCAATCACAGTAGATACAAGCCGAATAGTGACTGTGGAATTTATTTCTCAGGTACAAACAGGCATGCCATGGACATTTGCGCCACAAACCAAGCGGCTCGAAGTTCACCCTGGCGAGCTAATCCATACGGCATTTCTGGCGCGCAATATGTCCGCTAAAGCAACGATTGGCCAAGCGATACCTTCAGTTTCGCCCGGCCAAGGTGCCGCTTATTTCAATAAAACAGAATGCTTTTGCTTTAATCAACAACCCTTAGCGGCGGACACTAGCGCAGAGCTGCCGCTCATTTTCTATGTGGATCCTCAGTTACCTGAGTCTATCCACACTCTGACCCTCTCTTACACTCTCTACGACATTACCGACAAGCAGTTAGCGTCTGCCATAGAGCAAGGAGCTGCAAAATGACAACGAAATATCAAACTTACTACGTTCCATCCCAAAGTGTCTGGCCTATTGTAGGTGCCATTGGCTTGTTCTTAATCGCCTCTGGTGCAGGCCTTTTCGTGCAACAGTTGAAATCAGGTGCATCCGGTGGCGGTTATGTGCTGCTGGTTGGGATCGCTGTGATCCTATTCATGCTGGTAGGTTGGTTTAGAACCGTGATCCAAGAGTCGATGGCAGGGCTCTATTCTAGCCAAATGGATCGATCGTTTCGCCAAGGTATGAGCTGGTTTATTTTTTCGGAAGTCATGTTTTTCGGAGCTTTTTTCGGGGCACTATTTTATGCCCGCATGTTCGCAGTGCCTTGGCTCGGTGGCGCATCGAATAATGCCATGACCCACGAAGTACTCTGGCCTCAGTTTGAAGCTATTTGGCCGCTAATTACTACGCCAGATGGCACTAAAACCCAAGCTATGCCATGGACTGGACTGCCATTAATCAACACTATCGTACTGCTAACCTCCTCAGTTACCTTACATTTCGCCCATGTCAGCCTAGAAAAAGGTAAACGTTCTGCCATTACTCTCTGGCTTGGTATCACCATACTCTTGGGTATGGGTTTCCTTGCCTTACAGGCAGAAGAATATATGCATGCCTACCGGGAAATGGGACTCACTCTGACCTCTGGGATTTATGGCAACACCTTCTTCCTGTTAACTGGCTTTCACGGCATGCATGTCACTCTGGGGACTCTCTTTTTATTCGTGTTGTTTTTCAGAGTGTTGAAGGGGCACTTTAGCGCAGATAAACATTTTGCGTTCCAAGCGGGGAGTTGGTATTGGCACTTTGTGGATGTGGTCTGGCTGTGTCTGTTTATTTTCGTTTACGTTCTATAGTGCTTTAGTAAGGCTTGGGATTGGGGCTAATTAACCCAGTCCCTAAGGCCACCAGCAATAACAGGATAACGAGCACAGAGAAAATCACTCGCCGACCAAGATAGCGGCTCATAGGCACTTTTTCATCACCTTTCACCATAATAAACAAGGCGCGACCTAGATTAAAAATGATGAATAGCAACAGCAGAACTAAGACCAACTTAAAAATGAACAGGCTATTCATACAATATCCTCATGTTCTGCTGAATAAATTAACGGTTTTTCTACTGATATTGACTGTGGCAGTATTAACTATATTGGTCAAGTTGGGTTTATGGCAGTTAGCCCGTGGTGAAGATAAAACGACGCTTTTAGCCCAAATGGAAGCAAGGCAAGCTTTGCTGCCATTAAGTTTTGAGCAGCTCCAGCTCAAGGTCGGCAAAGAAGGCGTAACGGGTTATCGACTGCAAGTACGCGCCACTCCCGCAAGCTCACAAATCTGGCTGCTGGATAATCAAATCTATCAAGGTCAAGTGGGCTATTTAGCCTTCCAACCATTGCAAGTAGAAGTTGAAAAACCTTGGTTGCTGGTCGAGTTAGGCTTTGTTGCCGCAGGCTCCCATCGTGATGAGTTGCCTCATATCACTCCCCTAAGCGGGGCATTAAATATCGAAGGCAGGCTTTATCAAAAGCAAATCAATCCCTTGAGCCAAGCTTTAATGGCAGAAACAGGGACAAGCATTCGCTTTCAAAATTTAAATATGCCCGACATGGCTAAGGTATTAGGGCACCCAGTGTTACCTGTCGTGTTGCAACCAGAGCAATTACCTTCCCTCACATTGCCCCATCCTTGGCAACCTTTCCCACTGTCGGCACAAAAACATTGGGGCTATGCGTTGCAGTGGTTTTCGATGGCAGCCGTATTTGCAGGGCTAATGCTGTGGCAAGGGATTAAATATGTAAAACGCCATAGCGCCCAAACAGTCGCAAACTCAAGGAGCAAATAGGGAAATTCGTACCATACTTAGCAAGACACTAATAAAACTAAATAAATATAAAACAATAAATTAGGGATAATTTGAATGAGAGGAGCAAGCATGAACTCCCAGAACAAATCTAAACACAAAGCATTAGGGCTATTACTGCTGGCGTTTATTGCACCCGTAGTGATTGCTAAGCTAGTGCTGAGCCTCAATTTATACCATGGCGGTGCCACCAATCATGGCGAGCTGATCAGTCCCGAAACCAGCTATGCCAGCCTTGGGGTTGAAAATTCTAATCCCAAAGAATGGCAGCTACTGTATTTATTACCCGCCAAATGCAACGATGCTTGCCGCGAACGCCTGTATATTTTGCGCCAAAGCCACACAGCGCTAGGGCCAGATCAGGCGCGAGTAGAACCGCTCATCCTCACTCATCCCGACAGCGATCTTAACGCCTTAAGCACCTTTAACTTCAATACTCGTCCTGCCAATGCAGACTTAAGCAAATGGTTAGATGAACAGCAGCTAATCATAGTCGATCCCTTAGGCAGCTTAGTCCTGCGCTACCCTCAAGTGCAGGGCAAAGAAGCACATTTAGCTCAAGGCAAGGCGCTGATTGCGGATCTGCGTAAGTTGTTAAAACTGTCGAGGGTAGATTGATGCAACTAACTTGGATCCTACGCTTAACCTTAGTCTTTACCCTATTGGTGATTTTAATGGGCGCTTACACCCGCCTATCGGATGCAGGGCTCGGCTGCCCCGATTGGCCAGGCTGCTACGGCCATATTAAAGTGCCCACCCAAGACCATGAAATCGCCCATGCGCAAACTATATTCCCAGATCACGATATCAATCCAGAGAAAGCTTGGCTGGAAATGATCCACAGATATATCGCAGGCGGACTTGGCTTACTGGTGTTATTCATCTTAATTTTGTGCTTAAAAACACCGGAAGCACCCAAAAAGTTGCCGATCATCATAGTGCTGCTGATCCTTTTTCAAGGAGCACTAGGCATGTGGACTGTGACAATGAAACTCATGCCAATAATTGTGATGTCGCATCTTATTGGTGGCTTTAGCCTAATCTCGCTGCTGTTACTCCTTTACCTGCGAACCCGACCTCGGCGGATCTTTAATAGCGAAACCCATGCTCGACATCTCGCACTGTTAGCGTTGGTGAGCCTATTCGTCCTTGTGGGTCAGATTATGCTGGGGGCTTGGACATCATCGAATTATGCGGCGCTCGCCTGCACCTCTTTACCCATCTGTGAGGGAAATTGGGTAGATAACTTAGCAATAGCCGAGGCATTTTCACCGTTTCAAGGCCAACACCCTAGCTTCGAATTTGGGGTGCTCGATTACCCTGCACGAATGACTATCCACGTAGCCCACAGAATTGGCGCTATCGTCACTGCCAGCTTGTTACTCGTGCTCGCCTACCGATTATTTGTTGGCGCTACGGGACTTAAGGCTTTAAGCCTTTTATTAGTGGGGCTAGTCATACTTCAAGTGAGCTTAGGTATTTCTAACGTAGTGATGCATTTACCACTCGGTATTGCCGTGTCTCACAACGGTGGTGCGGCACTACTGCTACTGACCTTAGTCACAATCAACTATTTTTTATGGCGCAAAGCATAAGCGAGGGATCCAAGATGGCAAAACCACTCTCAATCACCAGTAGCATGCCCACTTTCAGCGTAACATGGCGCGCCTATTTTGAAATGACCAAACCTAAAGTGGTTGCACTGATGCTGCTCACAGTCTTAGTCGGCATGTGTCTTGCTGTGCCCCATGCAGTCCCCGTTCAACCTTTAATCGCCGGTATGCTGGGTATTGCTATGATGGCGGGTTCGGCGGCAGCGTTAAATCATCTGATCGATCGCCGTATCGATGGCTTAATGGCACGCACCTACAATCGCCCACTACCCAAAGGGCGTATTTCGGCCACGCGCGCGTTAATTTTCGCTGCCAGCTTAGGTAGTTTTGGCTTTATCGTCTTATATTCCTTAGTGAATCCACTCACGGCTTGGCTGACCTTTGCCAGTTTGATTGGTTATGCCTTGGTTTATACTGCCTATTTAAAACGTGCAACATCACAAAATATTGTGATCGGCGGCCTTGCGGGAGCCATGCCACCCTTGCTGGGATGGACGGCAGTGACGAACGAATTTCACGGCCATGCGCTGTTGTTAGTGATCATCATTTTTACGTGGACACCGCCACATTTTTGGGCTCTGGCCATTCACAGACGCGCCGAATATGCCAAAGTGGATATTCCCATGCTACCGGTTACCCACGGTGTCGAGTTTACTAAAACCTGTATTCTGCTTTACACAGTATTGCTGGCGATTGCTTGCCTATTACCTGTGCTGGTTGGCATGTGTGGGCCCGTGTATTTTGTCTGCTCGAGTTTACTCAGCACCGGATTTATCTATAAAGCATGGCAACTTAAATATCGGGATCATGATGGCTTGGCGATGCAAGTGTTCCGCTTCTCTATCTATCATTTGATGTTGTTATTCATGGCATTACTGCTCGACCACTATTTTGTGGAACTAGTGTATGCAACTCGTTTGTCGCGCTAACCTGTCGTTATGGAGCCAATAATGCAGAAAAGAATTTTAGTCATCGCCATATTATTGATCGGCCTTGGCGGCCTATTTGCGGTGAAATTTAATCCCCCGAAACCTATCGAGCTAGAGAGTGGTTTTTTGTTTCCGCAGGCCTATGAATTAGCGCCCTTTGAATTGGTTGATCAACATAAGCAGGCTTTTACCAACGCCAGTTTGCAGGGAAAATGGAGCTTATTCTTTATCGGTTTTACCTTTTGCCCCGACGTTTGCCCGACGACCTTAAATAAACTCGCGGCAGCTTATCCCGATCTAAACAAAATTGCGCCATTGCAGGTGGTGTTTTTATCCGTCGACCCCAAACGGGACACACCGGATAAACTCCTGACTTATGTTAATTTTTTCAATCCAGAATTTAAAGCGGTCACGGGCGAGCAGACACAAATCTTCCCGCTCACCCGCAGCTTAGGACTGACCTATGCCATGGTCGGTGAAGGGGAAAACTACCAAGTCGACCATAGTGCGGGTTATGTGTTGGTGTCGCCGCAGGGAACGCGAGTCGCAGTGTTTAAGCCTACGGCAGCGTTAGGCAAACCGCCGCAGGTGTTAAATGATGAAATGATTAGCGATTTTAGAAAAATAGTGGCGCAATACAAACCTAGCCGTTGATCACTCTTTGACCCAAGAGCCATCGTCCTTTGGCCTCACCCAAGGCTGAGAAAACCAATAGTAGCCATTGCGCGCCTTACTCGGCGCAGTGCAGTTGTAACGCGAACGACCCGCAGGTAAGGCTAAATCCGCTTGAACACTAAACTCGTTCTCACTCAACCAAGTCGGCTGTTTTGAACCTTGACCTTGGATATAACACATCACTTGCTTAGCCGAGATATCACTCATATCGAGGGTGACTTTAAGCTCTGGGCGCCAATGGCCGCCCTTTAACTCAGGATCACTAGGACTCTGCGCAATCACAGGCATATTTAAACTGTATAGCTTGGCCTTAAGGCTTTTTAAATCAGCATATTGTCCTGCAACAGGGAAACGCGGCAGCGCCGTTAATGGCGAATAGGGCCCAGCGGCTCCCGATTGCTGCCCTAAAGCGACAAAGCCGTTCTCGGTTAACATATCCTGCAAGGCTTGATTGTACTCACCGTAGGGATAAGCCAGCATTTTAAAATTGTGCCCAGTGGCATCTACAATCGCCTTTTCTGTATCTAAGATATTGGCTTTTATCCGCGCTAGCCACTGCGCCTGTGATTCATTTTCTAAGGCGCGGATCAAATGTTCGTGCGCCCAACTGTGGTTAGCAATATCGGCGCCTTCCTTGGATAGCGTTATCAGCTCATCCCAAGTCATCATCTCGGTAAACTTTTGTTTAATCGGCTCAATTGCCACAAACAAGGTGTAGGGAAAGCCAAATTCCTTTAGGATAGGATGCGCCGTAGTCGCTATACTGCGATAACCATCGTCGAAGGTAATTGCGACTGTTTTCGCCGGTAAATCTTGTTTTTGCTTTATCGCTTCAACCACCTGAGAAAGCGGGATCACCTTAAAGCCATCATCGGCTAGAAACTGCATTTGCTCACGAAATTGCGCGGGCGTCACGCTTGTGGCCGCCGGAGTGCTTTCTGACACATGGTGATATTGCAGAATGACCACGGCATGGGCAGAAAACGTCATTAGCCCTATGAGTGCCAACAGCACACGTTTAACCATAATGTGAACACCTCTGAAATTAATGAATACTGCTAAATCAACTTGGCTCGACCTAATGCTTAACGGCGCGAAAAATCGTCAATTACTGGCGCTTGCCCTGCCGATGATACTCTCCAATATCACTATCCCACTTTTGGGCTTAGTCGATACGGCTGTCATAGGTCATCTGAGTGAAGCCTATTATTTAGGGGGAGTCGCTGTCGGGTCAACGATTATCACATTAATCATTTGGTTATTGGGATTTTTGCGTATGGCGACCACAGGTTTAGTCGCGCAGGCCTATGGTGCAAATGATCTTCACGCCCAGCATAAACTCTTAGTCCAAGGCGCTATGCTAGCGATGTTATTGGGCGCTGGCGTTATCGCGCTGCAAGTCCCGATATTAAATTTAGCGCTAGGATTATCCGAAGCGAGTAGCGAAGTCGAGCGCTATTGCCGCGAGTATTTTCAGGTACGAATTTGGTCAACGCCCTTCGCCCTGCTCAATTTAGTGATGTTAGGTTGGCTCTTAGGGCGACAGCAACCTAAAGCCGCCATGTGGCAGCTGATATTAGCCAACCTTGCCAATATTATTCTCGATGTGGTGTTTGTCCTCGGCTTAGGCTGGGGCGTTAAAGGCGCCGCCCTCGCCTCAGTCTTTGCCGATATCACCGCTTTCTCCGTCGCACTCACTATGGTGTTACAGCAACTCAAGCGCGAAGCCGATTTTCACTTATCCCAGCTATTACCCCATGTCACTCTGACGGGTTATGGCAAATTACTGAGGCTCAACACAGATATTTTTATCCGTAGCCTCTGCCTGCAAGCGGCCTTTGCCTTTATGACTTTTCATGGTGCGGGTCTGGGTGATAACACCGTTGCCGCCAATGCCGTGTTACTGAATTTACTGCTGTTAATCTCCTATGCACTCGATGGCATTGCCTATTATGCCGAGGCAGAAGTCGGCCGAGCCTATGGCCAAAAACAGGCGGAGCAATTACGGGAAGCAGTGATCTTAGCCTGGAGCTGGTCGGCCATTACGGCGTTAGGGTTCTGCGCTGTATTCAGTCTTTTTGGCAGTAATATTATCGCGTTACTGACCAGCATTAATGAGGTCAGAGCAACAGCGCAAACCTATCTTATCTGGCTGATATTTTTGCCTTTATGGTCTTTTAGCTCGTATTTATTCGACGGGGTTTATATCGGTGCAGCTAAAGGCAAAGTGATGCGCAATAGCATGATACTCGCCACCTTCGGTGCATTTTTCCCGACATGGTATTTGCTGCAGCAACTGTTATTGCCTGAGCAAGGTAACCACGCCCTTTGGGCCGCCATGAGTGTCTTTATGATCGCCAGAAGCCTAACACTTGCGGGGCACTATTATTTCAGCAAAAGCTTTTCGAATAAATAAATCTGTAAAGACAGTAGTTTACAAATCTCAAAATCACTATGATGTTGATTTTACAATTGTAACAAAGATGTGATTCTATAATGAAAAGGATTTTACCGCTGCTTTTCCTGTGGCTATGCAACCATGCCGTTGCCGACACAGCGCCACAATTACCCGTTGAAGCCTTTGCCAGCATCCCAGATGTGAGCTCTGTGCAACTCTCGCCTAACGGCAAAAAACTCGCATCGGTTGTACGCGTCGACCAAGCCAAACTCAAAGGTACTGTCGTTAGTATCCAAGATATAGAAACAGGCGAAAAAAGCATTCCGTTGCACACGGATAATCAAAAATTTGTCATCCTGTCTCTGCAGTGGGCAAACGATAATATCTTACTGATCAGTGCCAAGTTTCCGGCTAACCGTTACGGTACACCGACAACCGAAACCCGCCTTGTTAAGTATGATTTGACCACTAAAAAAACCTCGAGTGTTCTTCCGCGAAGTGTCTTAGATCGTCTCAATTGGATCCCGCAACATCAGGGGCAAATTATCGATCTTATGGCAGATGATCCCGACAATATTTTACTGTCATTAGACGGAATGGGCGAAAACGTAGGCGAAGATAGTGTACTTAAAGTCAATTTAGCGCAGGGTAAATCCAGTTACACCCAAAATGCTAAAAAGAAGATCATCAGTTGGATTACTGACAGGCAACACAAGGTCCGTATTTCTATCTATAACGATGATACTGAGTACCGCATTTATGAACAGGCTGAGCAAAAGAGAGATTCACGTTTACTTTGGACCTTTAAAGCTTTCTCAGAGGACAGTGTTTGGCCATTAGGTTTTGATGCTGACCCCAATATTCTTTACGTTCGCGCCTATCACCAAGGTTTCGAAGCCATATTTAAAGTCAATCTGACCGATCCTAAGCTCACAAAAGAATTGGTCTACGCCAATGAAGATACTGACGTTGAAGGTAATTTACTCTATTCGAAACTGAAGAAAAAAGTGATTGGTATCAGTGAAGGTGACGGCGAAGAATACACCTTTTGGGAAAAAGAATATGTGGGCCTACAAAATGGCCTAAAAGCCGTGTTACCCAACGCACACAACTATATTACTCAGTTCAGTGCCGATGAACGCCGCTACATAGTGTATTCCACTAGCTCGACCGAGCCCGGCACTTACTATTTTGGCGATAGGGACGAAAAAACGCTTTATCCAATCGCTAACCGATACGGCAGACTCAAGAGTGAACTCCTCGCCGATACCCAATATTTAACTTATGAGGCAAGGGATAAGCTCAAAATCGATGCTTACCTAACCGTGCCAAAAGGGCTTGAAGCCAAGCAACTGCCGACGATTATTTTCCCCCATGGCGGCCCCATCAGTTACGACAGTAACGACTTCGACTACTGGGCACAGTTCTTCGCTAATCGTGGTTATGCGGTATTTCGGATGAACTTCAGGGGCTCGGCAGGTTACGGCTATGAGTTTATGAAAGCTGGCCTAAAAAGCTGGGGACTCGAAATGCAAAACGACGTCGAAGACGGGACTCGCTACCTAATAGATCAAGGGATTAGCGATCCTAAACGTATTTGTATTGCCGGTGCGAGTTATGGTGGTTACGCGGCCTTAATGGGGGCTGCTATGACTCCCGATCTTTACCGTTGCGCCATCAGTGTGGCTGGTGTGACCGATGTGGCCTACCTAGTAAAATCAAGCCGCAGACATACCAACTATGAAGTGGTTAAAGAGCAAATAGGAGATGATCTCGATGCCCTCTATGAGCGCTCACCTATCAGTAAAGCAGATAAAATTAACATCCCAGTATTACTGCTACATGGCGATAAGGATAGAGTCGTCAAGGTTCAACATAGCCGAGAAATGTATGACGAGCTCAAATCACTGAATAAACCAGTGGAGTATATTGAGTTGGAAAATGGTGATCATTACCTGAGCAATAACGACAACAGACTCGCGACGTTTAAAGCCTTAGATAAGTTCTTAGCTGATAATCTCAACCCTAAGTTATAACTTAACAACTGCACTTAAAGCGAAAGCCAAATATAAAAAACGCGACTCAAGGTCGCGTTTTTCATTCAGCTTAACAAACAAGATTAAGCGTAAGAATGTTCACCATGTTGGTGATCTGTCACGTCACGTACGCCAGTCAACTCACCTGGGAACATGTCTAACAATTGTTTTTCGATACCATCCTTCAGGGTGATATCAACTTGAGAACAACCGTTACAACCACCGCCGAACTGCAGTACAGCCACGCCTTCTTTAGTGATTTCAACCAGCATGATATTACCACCATGGCCGGCTAACTGAGGGTTGATTTCTGATTGGATCACGTATTCGATACGCTCGACTAAAGGTGCATCACCAGACACTTTACGCATTTTTGCGTTAGGTGCTTTGAGCGTGAGTTGTGAACCTAATTGGTCAGTCACAAAATCGATAGTGGCATCTTCAAGGAAAGGTGCACTCTTCTCATCGACCATAGCATTGAAGCCAGTGAACTCGATTTCAATATCATCACGTTCTACTGCATCCGGTGGACAATAAGACACACCACACTCGGCTTGCGAGGTTCCTGGACTGATCACAAATACGCGAATATGAGTGCCTTCAGGTTGATCTGCTAACAACTTAACAAAATGGGCTTGAGCCGCATCGGAAATGGTAATCATGAAAACCTGCTCCGTCAGGGGATACCTGAGTGTTTTAGTAAGAATTAGCCGTATGATACTCCGACTCACCTTCGCTTTGTAGTCCTTTGGATAGCAAGTTTATGGATTTTTGCCATAGCGATCACGATTTATTCATCATAAACAAGCTTTAAACGAATGTGTTGTACGCGAGTGAACAGCATCATTTACAAACAAAAGCGACCCAATTGGGTCGCTTTAAGCCAGACATAAAATACAAACTATTTAGCCGCTTCTTGTCCAGCGATACGACCAAAGACAATGATATCAGTGTAAGCATTTCCACCGAGTCGATTGGTTCCATGGGTTAAACCAGTCACTTCACCCGCAGCAAACAAGCCCGGAATCACTTTTCCTTGTTCATCAAGTACACGAGTACGTGTATCAACCGCTAGTCCCCCCATAGTATGGTGCACAGAAGGTGTCGCTTTTAAAATCCAATAAGGTCCTTTACTTAAATCAACCAATCCTGAGCGATGATTAAAGGCTTCATCCTTTCCTGTTGCGGCATAACGATTAACGTCTTTAATCATTGATAACAACTTGTCTTCAGGAATATTAAAGACTTTAGCGGCTTCTTCTAGGGTGTCGACCTTATACATTAGCCCGTCTTTTGTGAATTCCTTCAGTTCACCTTGATGCATTTCAACAGTATGGGCAACATCTTCAATAGCTTGGTTCCAGAGAACATAAGTATAACGGCCTGGTTGGGCTAGAATGGCCTGTGAAATCACATCTCGGCGTTCCAATTCCTCAACAAAGCGCTCACCCTTCTGGTTGATTAACACCGCACCAAAGAAGCGAGAGTCAGCAATCAAGGCAATCGCACCCGAGGTTGGGCTACAAATGGGATATGACTGGATATATCCCATATTTTTAGCTGCTGCATGTATTTTTTCTGCCATCACAATACCGTCACCAGTACCACCTGAATGACCAGTGCTGCCATATCGTTCATCTAACTCTGGGTTATATTTTTTACGCATTTCCATGTTAGACGAGAAGCCACCCGTGGCAATCACAACACCGCGTTTTGCATAGTAGGTTACCGTTTTGCCATTATGAGTCGCTTCTACACCCACAATTCGGCCCGTTTGATCTTGAATTAACTTTTCAGCCTTAGTATTGGTATGAATTGGTAAGCCAACTTCTTCAGCTTTAATAGAAAACTTGCTGATCACCTCTGCTCCGGTATGACCTTTAGGGATTAGCGCTCGTTTCACGCTGTGTCCACCAAACTGAAATAATTGATCTGGGTAAAATTCTACTTTGACGTAATCCCTTAACCACTCAGCTGCATCAACCGCATTATCGACCATGGTCTTAACCATTTCAGGGTCACCTTTGAAATCGCCGCCCTTTAGCGTGTCGCTAATAAACAGCTCTTTGCTATCGGTAACTCCCATATTTTTTTGCACCCAACTACCGGCCACATTCATCTCAGCGCCAGAAATCAAAGAATTACCGCCGATAATAGGCATCTTTTCAATAATCACTGCACTTCGTCCCGCAGTCATAGCCTCTAAACCAGCACTGAAACCTGCACCACCCGAGCCAATAATCACCACATCATAGGTATATTCTGCTGGCGTTAATGCTTCATTTTTTTTAGCTGAAGCGACAGCGACTAACGTAACACCTGCGGCTTCAACACTTTTACCCACGGCTTCTTTAAGCGCTTTAGACGTTACGGTTGCGCCTGCAATACCGTCAACCTCGATAGAGTTATTATCAATAATCGCCTGTTTAACATCTTTAAATACGGCACCAGCAAGGACCTTATTTTCCTTTTGCTTTAGTACATCAATCGCCACAATGTGTCCGTCTTTGAATGTGGTTTCGACCTGCACTTCGCCATGCTTGCCTTGAGCGGTTCCCTGGCTTTTTACTATTTGATGGGTAACTTGACAGCCGACAATAATTGCTGTTGCCGTTGCAGCAATACCAATAATGGATTTTTTATAATGCATTACAATTCCCTTATTATTTTTGATAAAATTTAGAACAGCACCAAATTAAATGAGATTCTACTTATCAAAATTTCAACCTATTTGATAAACCGTTAAAACTGATAACCAACAGATATACCGTATTCAACCCCATCATTATATTGCGAACCCCAGCTATCATAATGAGTGATATATAACTTTGAAAATATTGAATCCGTGAGGCTTGTTTGTAATGTTGTAATTACCTGATGGCCATAGCTGTCATATGAAAATAATGCTTGATGCGCTGCATCCCTATCAATTTGTGCTTCATAATTCAAACTTAAACTATGTTTTAACCCTAGCAACTCAAATGGGTACTTTGCATTTAAAACCACGGCATAACCTGACAGATCATTAAACTTCTCTGATGTGGGGGAAAAGCTACCAATGGTATAATTTAAACCGACACCATAGTTTAGTGATAAATTTTGAATTTTTGCATTATGGGTAATACCTAAGTAAAGATTATCTTCAACTAGCGTTTCACTCGCAGAGATAAAGTTCTGAGTCCAGAAGTTGAACTGCGACTCTCCCAGCTTATTTTCAAGTATCAATAATGACTTAATGGTAGTTTTACCATCAAGGTTCTTCTGATTTTCCGCGATTTCAGCAGGGTTTTCGAGCTTAAGATTAGCAAAGTAAGTACCCCAATCAGCAATACCTAAATGATTCAACTTTACAAAAGGTTGATTAAAAACACCTGGGTTATCATTTTTTGCGGCACTAGTATAAAACTTATAACCTAAATCCACGCTCGTTTTATTCACATCAGCATATACTGAACCACTAAAAATAATTGCACTGACTAAAATAGATGCCACACTTTTTTTACACATAGAGCCCCTCTCAACCATGTATTCTAGGAAGTATTTTAAAATACTTATCGACCAGTAAACTTTATATAATAAAGTTACTACGAATAGCATGATGACTATGTGATCTAAGCCCAACGGCGCTTTTGCATTTTAAAAGTGTGTGGTTTAATGCAGTAAATCTATAGTTCCCATTCTTTAGTTATTAGATATGACCAGTCTGGCTGTAAATAAATTATTTGCAGATGAGCTAGTAAAAATCCAACCCAGTTGATTAGCGAGACGTTTCACCAGTAAAAGCCCTAAACCAAATCCATGACGGCCCTTACTATTGTAGGAATTGGTTATTTCTATACAACAAGCATCTTGAGTAATGCTAATATCCATCCCACCATGCTCAATACTATTCCTTAATAAATTGCTTAAGATTATTTTTAGCGGATGAAGCTGGACGGGCAAGCAAGTATCGTCACACAATAATTGAATTTTTTGCTCATAACCATGTACCCGTTGCTGCTCCTCGATAATACTGGCAAGTAAAGGCGATAATGCTACGTTTTCCTTTTCTAGGTTTGAACACTCTTTATTAGTTAACCATAGTAGGGTTTCAATGAGTGACTTCATTTGATTGGTCGCTTGGGAAGCATACAGAGTTGCCCCCGTAAGCTCACCTTGTTGTAATGCGAGGATTTCAAATGAAGATTGGCATATGGCGACTGGCGTACGTAACTCATGGCTAGCAAAGCGTAAAAAATTGAGTTCTCGCTGCTGAGCCTCCTGAAGTTGTAAAATCGAGTTATCTAAAGCATCAACAATTGCCTTTAATTCAGCATATTCTTGTTCTGGTAAACTCAGTTTTCCTCCTCCTTCCCAATCATGTTGTTTAATCGCATGACTAATTTGATGAACAGGCGTAATCACTTTACTTTGCATATAAAACGCTAAGCTTGCACTGGCACAAAAGGTTATCAAGACAAGCAGCAAGATCGCCGTCATATTTTTAGGGGCAAATTGCAAATCATGGGTAACACTAAACTGCAGCCAAACGTATAGCGGCTGGCCAGTTTGGGTGTAGTACACACTTAACGCGTTAACAATGGGACCTTCTGCATGCTCATAGTGAATTTTGCTCGCATCAGTTAAGACTTCATTGTTACTTAACTCGCGAATTTGCAGCGGAATATCTCGCCAATGAGGATAGACAGTTAAGTTATCGGTTTTTAGAAGTGGTTGATGAAGTAATGATTGCTGAGTTGGCTCCACCATCTTCAGTAATGCTTCGGCCGCTTGCCCTGCATTGTGCATTGTGACCTCATGCATAGAAATCATACCTGCACACATCATGCAAAGCGGGATAAAACTATTCACGCCTAAGGTTATTAATAGAAAAATAACTCCCCACACTTGATAGCTACGCTTGAGGCTAAGCTTAGGAGCTTGCATTGATATCATCCCTAAGGCTTAGACCGACTCCACGAATCGTATGCAATATTTGTCGTTCAAAGGGTCGATCTATCACCCTTCGTAACAGATGAATATGGCTGCGTAAACTATCACTATCAGGAGCACTATTGGGCCAAATCGTTCGCTCAATCTCTTCTCTACTCACTGTTTCTGGGCTACGCCGAGCTAATAAAACAAGGATCTGCCAGCCTGTTTTAGACAAAGCCAGCTGTTGCCCTTGCCGATACACCATGTGGTTTGCAAAATCGATTTCTAGGTCGCCAATAGTCAACCTTTGGGGTGCGGGACGACGCTGAGCAACCACCTTCAATCGCGCGACCAGTTCCTCCATTGCAAATGGTTTTACTAAATAATCATCCGCGCCAACAGCAAACCCATTCAAGCGCTCATTCAGACTGCTACGTGCGGTTAACATTATTATGGGCGAAGTAATGCACTGTGCTTTCCAGCGTTCACATGCTTCAATCCCATCACCATCAGGCAAATTTAGGTCGAGAATAATAGCGTCAAATTGCTGCTGACTAATGAGCATATCAGCCTGAGCTAGGTTGAAAGCGTAATCGCACTCTATGCCACTCAATTCAAGATATTGAATGATGTTGTTAGAGAGAAGTCGATTATCTTCAACCAGTAATATCAACATATTTAGATCAACTCATATTGATGGGCTAAATGGATTAAGTTTGCTCTATTTGTAGCCCCAAATTTCTTGCGCATAGCTTCCATATGATATTCAACTCCTCTGACACTTATCGGGAGCTGAGTTGAAATTTCGTCATTCTGAAGGCCGTTTGCGACCATGAGCAGGATATCTCTCGCATTATCTTTAAGTAGCGAGCTTTGTAGAAATGGATTGAACAATTGTTTATTACATTCAAACAGCTTGTTTTGGGCTTCCTTTAAAGTGTCTGCCAATCCCTCTAACACCACCTCCGAGGCACTAAGATGGCTGAGTAGTATGAAGCGGCCAGCCCAATGACGATTAGAGTGGCAAGAGATGGGCCAGCTCAAAACACTTTGAATATTATGCTTACTAAACAGTAGGCTGGTCTTATCATTTTTTACACTCGTGAATCTATACATATAAGATTTTGAAGTATCCAATGAAAAACCAAAATTGAAATCATGGGAGGCTATCTGATTTAAATAAAAACGCTGTAATTCAGCCATAACAGGGGAAGAAGCTATGCTGGCGATAGGTTTTCTTAGTGCCGTAGGAGAGAACAGATTGGTATCTTTTGGAAAGTGATAATTTTCATACGCACAATGTGGAACTCCTTGAAACCAGAAACCACAAAAACCATGTAGCTTTAAAGAGTAGTTTATCGCCTGAATAACGTCCTTCAGCGTTGATGCCGTATCTGCATTTGATCGCGCCAGTTTAGCGTCCATAAATACCCTCCAAACGAAATAATATAGGAAGGTATCTCAATACAAAAAATAAACAAAACCCATTGATACAGATACTTACATCTTGTCGCAAAAGTAAAACTTATTCTTTTTTACTCAGTATTTTTGACATAATTTTGACATACACATAGATATAATGATGTGACCGCTATGTTTTAAACAGCGTCAACATCATTCAACAAGCCTGGCGCCTCTGCCCTTGCCAAACACCATACTTGAACATGCACATAACGCGCTTCGAATAAGCGAGCAATTTCAGAGACTGTAGTGCCAGTGGTGACCACATCATCCACCAATGCAACACGCTGGAACGCAAAATCATCCGCTAACATAAAGGCATCATGTAAGTTGCGTCGTCGCTGTGCACCCGAAAGCCCCGCCTGCGGTCGAGTGTCTTGTTGGCGCGTTAACCCTTCGCTCACTAACGGCAGTTGCAAGAGCTGTGATAACTCATGGGCAATTAACCACGCCTGATTAAATCCCCGTTGTTGCAAACGTTTTGGATGCAATGGAACTGGCACTATCGCTTGAGGCAGCGAGATTAATCCTTGCTGTTCTAATACCTTAATGCGTGCTACTAAGGCGCTACACAGCACGGGCAAAGCGGCAAGTTGACCTTGATATTTAATCGCACCAACCCAAGCCCCCAAACCTTGATGATAACTACAAGGTGCAATGACTTTACGTGGCTGGCGCTTTTGGCATTCACCGCAATAATCGACTTCTATTTGCATCGACTTACCGCAACCTAAGCAAATAGGCCCATGATATAAGCCAGATTGAAGACAAACGGCGCAAATGCCAGTCTCGGGAAGTGATATGGATTGGTGGCACAGCAGGCAACGGTTAGGTAAACTGCCCGCCAACCACCTTGTACCGAGTTGATAGCCTAAACGCATTATCCGTAAAGCAGATTGCGGCCAAATCCTTTTGACAAAGTGCGGCATACATTCACCTAATCCATTTTTGAGGCACTCAAGTGAGCCAAGTCACATCCACAAACCAAGCAAATTTGCATATTGAAATCAGCGGCCAAGGGCCAGATCTGGTGATGCTTCACGGTTGGGGAGTGAATAGCGCTGTGTTTACGCCATTACATGAGTCACTGTCTCAGTATAGGGTGCACTATGTAGACTTGCCGGGCTTTGGCCATAGCCAAATGGTTGAAGGTGGCCTATCAACCTGGGTAGATACCTTAGTCGCTGCATTGCCTGAACACGCTATTTGGGCCGGCTGGTCACTCGGTGGACTCGTTGCGACTCAGGCAGCGTTAAGTTATCCACAAAAAATCAAAGGCTTGATTACCATTGCCTCATCCCCTTGCTTTATGGCAAGGGAAGACGAAGCATGGCCGGGCATTCCGCCACAAGTCCTTCATCAATTTAGAGAACAACTCGGCCAAAATTTACCTAAAACTATAGAGAGATTTCTGGCGATTCAAGCCATGGGTAGCGAAACCGCCAAGGAAGATATCAAACAACTGCGCGATCTTGTCCTCGCACGTCCTTTACCCAATACCAGAGCCTTAACTCAAGGCCTAAATATGCTAACCGACGTCGACTTAAGGCAGCAACTGATAGAGTTGCAACAACCTTGGCTAAGGATCTGGGGCCGACTCGACGGGCTAGTGCCCAAACGCGTACCACCTAAAATGCCCATCACAGCTCAAAGTGAGGATGTGATGCTCGCCAAAGCCTCTCACGCGCCCTTTATTTCCCATCAGCAGGAGTTTTTGCAGGTATTTATGCCTTGGTTAACGTTACAGACACGTTAACGCTTTATCTTTGAGCGATTAATGGCTAGTATTTAACCATTAATGTGCCAAGGAATTTTCCATGTTAGTTGTCAGTAACTACCCCCAAGTCCCGCTAGCGACCAGTAATGTCGCGACGGACTCGGCTCGGGTCGACAACCAACTGAAACCTGTAGTCATCCCACCACAAGCGGCAACTAAAGGTCACGAAGAACGCGCCTTTAATCCACAGAATGAACGCACTGCGGATCAAGCTCAACAACAGGCGAAAACGCTCGAGCATAATCAGCAACAAGTTCAAGAAAAACAGCAGCAACAGCAATCCTCACAGCAACAGAACCAACAACAGCAAGAGAAAAAAGCGCCCCTTGTAGTGGCCGAGCGTGTTTTACCTAAAACGCTTAAAATTGCAGCAAGAGGCCAAGCGGCACTGCAACGTAAAGATATACGCTTAAAGGTTAGTCAAGGTGCGACAAGTTATGCCACTAGTAGCGCTAAAGCGAATGTTCGACAATCGCTTCAAGGCGAATCGAGTCAATTTTATCAACAACTTGGGCAGCGTATTGGTCAGTTTTATCACCAACAGACTCAACCAGAACAAGAATCAACCATGTCGACGTGGATTTAACCTATTCCAATCGTATGAATCCGTTTGCGCACAAAATTAACCTGAGTGATAAACAAAAATGCCGCTAAAAATAGCGGCATTTTTTATGCTGTTTAACGCTTATTTAGGCAAACGATACAGCTCTTGCTGGTAGGCCAAACTGCCCCATAATGCCCAACTTAAGGCTTTCTTCTCTAGCGCGGCAGCAGCGGGTGGATGAGGCGTTAACTGCTCGTTTTTTTCATTATATTCGAAACCCTGTGCCTCTTTCTCTGGTTGCAGAATGACCACATCTTTACCTTCCATCAGCGCAAAGTTTTTATCGTATTGCATCAGAGCACGCCCTGGCCAATCATCGCTGACCTGAGTTAAGTCACGGCCCAGCATAGGGTAAGAATCTGAAATACCAATCAAGGATAATAAAGTCGGCGGCAAGTCAATTTGGCTCACAATACGATGATCGCGTTTTGGCGTTAGATTATCCCCAAGAATTAATCCCGGAATACGAAAACGCGATACTGGCACCAGATCCGCACCACCCACTCGACTGTCATGGTCGGCAACCACGATAAAAATCGTATCTTTCCAATAGTCCGCGTTTTTCGCCAATTTGAAAAACTCACCAACCGCATAGTCGGCATATTTCGCCGCATTATTGCGAGTTTGCTTAGGTTGTTCATAAAGTTCGATACGATCATCTGGGAATTCAAATGGATCATGGTTGCTCGAACTAAACACTAAACTAAAGAAAGGCTTACCTTCGCTATGCAGACGCTCAAACTCACTGTTGGCCTTGCGCATTAAATCTTCGTCTGACGCGCCCCACGAACCCACGAAGGCCGGAGATTTGTAATCTTTCTGATCTATGATGTCACTAAAGCCGTTGCCCAAGAAGAAGCTACGCATATTGTCGAAATGGCTCTCACCACCATAAATAAACTGCGTTGTATAACCATGATTTTTAAGTAATTCAGCAATACTGAAAAAGCCAACTTGGCTCTTACCTAGCTTCACCACAGCACGAGCTGGCGTTGGCGTAAAACCTGTTGTCACGGCTTCAATTCCGCGCACAGATCGTGTACCAGTAGCGTACAAGTTATCGAAATACCAACCCTCTTTAGACAAGGCATCGATATTCGGGGTCAGGGGTAACCCACCTAAACTGCCGACAAAACGTGCGCCTAAGCTCTCTTGCAGTAGGATCACTAAGTTCTTTGGCTTACCAGTATAACTGGCTTGGTTAAAGCTCAGTGATGGGATATCCGTTGAAGTAAAGGCACTTTCAGGGCGACCACTTTCCTGCCGAATCGTTGCAATAATCTCCGCGTTATCTAGCTTGCCATACACTTTAGAAGCATCTTCTTCACTATCCATCTGCTTGATGGCAAACACCAAGGAATAAGCAGAGTTAATAACTAAAGAGTTCACTAATGGATCATCAGCAAAAGCCACCAGAGCGGGGTTAAGCGGACGATGACCCAAGGTTGAACGGGCACCTAATATCGTAATTGCGATAACAATTAACGCGAATACTGGACGCCAATACCAGCGTGGAAAGCGCAGGTTTCTCGTCAGTTTACCGCTGAGAACCCAACCGCCCCAGAGTGTACCTATGGTTAATAATATTGAGAAAATAAGCTCAAGCTTACGACCCGCCCACAGCATAGAAAGCACTTCTTTCGGGTAGATCAGATATTCCACATACAAACGATTCGGACGAAAACCGTATTCTTCAATAAAGGCGGGGGTCGATGCTTCTAAAAACAGCATGATCCACAGACCGACGGTTAACCACACCCGTAAAATCGGCTGCCATAGACGGCCAATAAAATGATCACCTGAAAATAATGCAGTCCCTAAGGCGGCAATACCCCATAACCAGCACAGGGTAGCGATATCGACGCGTAAACCTTGGATTAATAGATGCGACCAACCATCCACAGCGGCCACGCGATCGGCTTGCCACAGCCCTAAAGCGATACGGCTCGCGGTGGCAATGAAAAGCACTAATAACGAAAAGATAAAGATGGCGCGAAAAGGCCCATGGGCATTGTTTCGCCCGCGAGGTGATAAACCAGATTGCATGTGTTACCCCAAAACGTATAAAAAGAGCCACTCTGCTTTGGAGTGTCAATTTGAAAAAATCGGTGAATAAGCTGTGCTATGACAACCGATTTTGCTTAACGTTGCATTAAATGCCGACTTTATATTCCCTAAGACGACATTTATGCAACAGTTTTGTGAGTAACAGGTTAAAAAGTCGACTCAGACACGACGTATGTCCGAGTATTTACATTACAACGTCTACTTTTTCAGCTTAGCGAAGGCATCGGCAAAGGCATTGCCCATGGCCGCGTTTGCTGGCGCTTTAGGTGCTTGCTTTTGCGCAGGACGCGCAGCCGGTTTCGCTGACTGCGGTGTTTTACCATGATTAGTTCTGGCAGGATTGTGCGGTCTTTGCTGCGGCTTGCTTTGGTCAATAGCTTCATCCAAACGCATGCTCAAACCGATGCGGCGGCGCTCAACGTCAACTTCCATTACTTTGACTTTCACCACATCTCCCGCTTTCACCACAGTGTGCGGGTCGCTGATGAACTTGTCGGTTAGAGAAGAGATATGCACGAGTCCATCTTGATGTACGCCAATATCGACGAAGGCACCAAAATTAGTCACGTTGGTCACTACGCCTTCGAGTACCATTTCAGGTTTCAGATGTTTAAGTTCTTCAACACCATCTTTAAACTTGGCGGTTTTGAACTCACCGCGGGGATCGCGTCCAGGCTTATCCAGTTCTGCTAAAATATCTGTGACCGTCGGCAAACCAAATTCCGCCGTAATAAACTCTTCTGCCTTGATGCTGCGCAGCAAATCAGAGTTACCCATCAGGCTCGCCAACTCTACTTGCTTAGTTTTAGCGATAGTTTCCACTAGTGAATAAGCCTCTGGATGCACAGACGAGGCATCGAGTGGATTGTCCCCTTCTCGAATACGCAAAAAGCCCGCTGCTTGCTCGTAGGCTTTAGGCCCTAAACGCGGCACTTTCAGCAGCTCTTTACGATTCTTAAACTGACCATTGGCATCGCGATAATCGACCACGTTTTTCGCTAACGTCTTATTTAAACCTGCCACTTGTGACAATAACGGCACTGAGGCCATGTTGAGATCTACACCCACGCCGTTTACACAATCTTCCACCACGGCTTCCAGCGAACCCGATAATTGGCTTTGACTCACATCGTGTTGATATTGACCGACACCGATAGACTTAGGCTCAATCTTCACCAACTCGGCTAATGGATCTTGCAAGCGGCGGGCGATAGACACAGCGCCACGAATCGACACATCAAGATCAGGAAACTCCAACGCCGCCAATTCCGATGCCGAATACACAGACGCACCCGCCTCACTGACCATCACTTTGGTCAAATGTGGATGGGTATCTTTCACTTCGGCAATCAGCTCAGCGGCCAGCTTGTCAGTTTCCCGTGATGCAGTGCCGTTACCAATCGCAATCAACTCAACCTTGTGCATTTTGACTAAGTTAGCCAAAGTACGGATCGACTTTTCCCACAGATTTTGCGGTGCGTGTGGGAAAATCGTTGCATGGCACAACAACTTGCCCGTGTTATCGACCACTGCGACTTTAACACCGGTACGTAAACCAGGATCGAGTCCCATGGTGGCTTTCGCACCCGCAGGAGCGGCCATCAATAAATCACCTAAGTTACGAGCGAAGACTTTAATCGCTTCGGCTTCAGCGCGTTCGCGCATTTGCGAAATAAACTCAGTTTCCATCTGCAGGGCAATCTTAATACGCCATGTCGCCGTCACCACGGTTTTCAACCATTGATCAACGCTGCTATCGCCTAATTTCAGCCCTAAATGATCACAGATAATCACTTCGCAGTAACTACCTTGGCCCGCTTCAGCTGCTGGGTCGGCATTCATAGATAAGGTTAAGAAACCTTCATTACGCCCACGCAGCATAGCCAGTGCACGGTGTGATGGGATCTTAGCTAACTGTTCTGTATGCTCAAAATAATCGCGGAACTTCGCGCCGTCTTTTTCTTTGCCAGCAATTAAACGGCTTTCTAACACACTGTTTTGGCTTAAATGCTCACGCACTTTACGCAGTAATTCAGCGTCTTCGGCGTAGCGCTCCATCAGAATATAACGCGCGCCCTCGAGCACAGTCTTAACATCGGCAAAACCCGCTTCGCTATTGATATAGCCTACCGCGGTGGTCTCGACATCTACGCTACGATCAGCCAGTAATGCATCGGCTAATGGCTCAAGCCCAGCCTCGATAGCGATTTGGCCCTTAGTACGACGCTTAGGTTTGAAGGGCAGGTATAAATCTTCGAGGCGTGTCTTACTGTCTGCCTCGTCAATCGCCCATTGTAATTCTGGCGTTAACTTACCCTGAGCTTGGATGCTAGACAGGATCACTTGGCGTCTGTCGTTCAGCTCACGCAGGTAACCTAAACGCGTGTACAAGGTACGCAGTTGTGTATCGTCTAAACCGCCCGTGGCTTCTTTACGGTAGCGGGCAACGAAGGGAACTGTCGCACCATCGTCAAGCAGAGTGATGGTTGCGGCAACTTGTTGCTCACGAACATTCAGTTCTTGAGCGATTATCAGAGCGATGTTATGTGCATTAGTTTGCATAAATAAAGTGTCGTGCCTAACTGTAAAGTAAGTCGTTATTGCGCCAAAGATACCACAGGCGCCCCGTATGTTTCATGCTAAAGCCTAGGTCAAATCAGAGAGTTTGATCTTTCCCGCAATCCCGTGACTACCGCCGTTATTTTAAGAGCGGCAACTCTGTGGTTAATTCGCCTCGCTGGCGAGAGTAGTTTCAAAAGGGGTATAACGGATCTGATTGATATACCACTCTTTTGGACCCGAGGGCGTTTGCACTAGCACCTCATCATCCACTTGCTTGCCGATTAAGGCACGCGCCATGGGCGAGTCGATGGTGATATAGCCTAATTTTGTATCGAGCTCATCTTTACCGACGATCCGATAACGCACGCGATCACCGGCTTCATTTTCAAGCTCAAACCAAGCGCCAAAGAATATTTTGCCTTCCTGCTGCGGCGAGTAATCGACGATTTTTAATTCTTCTAACCGCTTAACTAAGTATCTGACTCGGCCATCAATTTGTCTTAACAAACGCTTGTTGTAGGTGTAGTCCGCGTTCTCACTACGGTCGCCCTGCGCCGCCGCTTCTTGGACTTTAAGGGTGATTTGCGGCCGATATTCCTTCCACAAATACTTCAATTCTTTATCTAAAGTTTGCCAACCCTGTCGGGTGATCAAATGCGCTTTCATACTCATTACTCAATCGTTGGATTAAACGACCACAATTGATGCGGGATAATATATTAGACTGATGATACTCAGACTGGACGCTAAAGTTAACTCACTAAATCATCTCTGTGCATAATGGCTTTTAAATCACCTCTTTTGCTGATGCCAATTTAGTTACAATTTCAGCTATAGCGTGAATAAACGCGAGTATTCCCATGCAATTTCATTTGCTTAGTATTAACATTGGGCAATCAATGTCAGCATTTATCGCATTCAAGTTACTAAGGTGAGCTAGTCGCCTTGGTTGAATGCGGCTATATTAGGCAGATTCGTTTTCAATTTCAGCCAGTTGGTTAATCTTAACTGTTTCTCGTCAGTAGAATAAGCACCAATCTGAGCAATTAAAGGACATCCCATGGGACAAGAAACCTCGAAAATCCTCGTCGTCGATGATGATATGCGCCTGCGAGCGTTACTCGAGCGTTACCTGATGGAGCAAGGTTATCAGGTGCGCAGCGCGGCCAATGCCGAGCAGATGGACCGCCTATTAGAACGTGAAAACTTCCATTTACTCGTGCTCGACTTGATGTTGCCCGGTGAAGATGGCCTGTCTATCTGTCGTAGGCTGCGCCAGCAAGGTAACCCCATTCCGATCGTGATGCTGACGGCCAAGGGCGATGAAGTCGACCGCATTATTGGTTTAGAGTTGGGCGCTGACGATTATCTGCCAAAACCTTTCAATCCACGGGAATTACTTGCGCGGATCAAAGCCGTGATGCGTCGCCAAACCCAAGATGTGCCCGGTGCGCCCGCTCAGCAGGAAGCACAGATTAGCTTCGGTGAGTTCTCGCTGGATTTAGCGACCCGTGAGATGTACCACGGCGACGAATCGATTGCGCTCACTAGCGGTGAGTTTGCCGTACTTAAAGTGCTCGTCACCCATCCACGCGAACCCTTGTCTCGGGATAAGTTGATGAACCTCGCCCGTGGCCGCGATTATTCGGCGCTAGAACGCTCCATCGACGTGCAAGTGTCACGTCTGCGCCGCTTAATCGAAAAAGATCCCGCGAATCCTCGCTACATTCAAACGGTTTGGGGTTTAGGTTATGTGTTTGTACCCGATGGTGCCGCGCGTCGATGAGCCGCGCCGCCATCTTAATCTACTGCGGTTATTGAGCCCACGATGAAACCTAAGTTTTGGTGGCGGTTTGTTCCTCGCAGCGCATTTAGTCAAACCGTGATGCTGATTGGTTGCCTATTACTGATCAATCAGCTGGTGTCTTACGTCACGGTCGCCGTCTATGTACTTAAGCCAAGTTACCAACAAATCAATCAGTTAATCGCTCGCCAAGTCAAATTACTGTTTGTCGACGGCATAGATATTGGCCGCGAACACTTAACCATAGTCGATGCCCTTAATGCCAAAGTCCACGACGATGGCATGAAAATCTACAATCAACAGCAAGCGCATGAAGCGGGTATTGAGCAAGCCACTTACTATGGTTTCTGGTCATCGCAGATGTCGGAATATCTTGGCGGCGATGCTGAAGTCCGCGTCACCCATGGCAGCGTATTACAGATTTGGATCCGTCCACCACAGGCGCCCTCGATTTGGATAAAAGTGCCACTTATCGGCCAAAATGTTTCAGATCTTTCGCCACTCACTCTTTATTTAATGGTGATTGGCGCACTCAGTGTCGCTGGGGGATGGTGGTTTGCTCGCCAGCAAAACCGCCCACTTAGGCGATTACAAAAAGCCGCGATTTCAGTCTCCCGCGGTGAATTTCCCGATCCCTTGCCGCTAAAAGGTTCGAGTGAAATTGTCGAAGTTACCAATGCTTTCAACCAGATGGCGAACAGCATGAAGCAACTGGAGCAGGACAGAGCGCTATTGATGGCGGGGATTTCCCACGACTTGCGCACACCGCTCACCCGTATTCGTCTCGCTTCTGAGATGATGGTTGAGGAAGATCAATATCTTAAAGATGGCATAGTCAACGATATCGAAGATATGGACGCCATCATCAGCCAGTTTATTGCGTATATTCGCCAAGATCAGGAAACCAGCCGTGAACTAGGGCAAATCAATAAACTCATTCAAGATGTCGCTCAAGCAGAAGCCAATCGCGCCGGTGAAATAGAAGTAGTATTAACTGACTGCCCCGAAGCTCAATTCCAAGCGATTGCCATTAAACGGGTACTGAGTAATTTAGTCGAAAATGCCTTTCGCTATGGCTCTGGCTGGATCCGCATTAGCTCGCAGTTCGATGGCAAACGTATCGGTTTTAGTGTTGAAGATAATGGTCCAGGGATAGACGAGTCGCAAATTACCAAACTATTTCAACCTTTTACACAAGGTGATATCGCCCGTGGTAGTGTTGGTTCGGGCCTAGGCCTCGCCATTATCAAACGGATTATCGACAGACACCAAGGGCAAATTACCCTCTCCAACCGCGCCGAAGGCGGTTTAAAAGCCCAAGTGTGGCTGCCGCTGGAATAACGCGAGATCACATATTTGCAAATCAAATGACAACGCTGACATCCAAGTGAGCACTTGTCATATTAATGTCACCTTAAATTCATAAACTCAGCACAGTTACTGGCTCTGAACATTATGAAGATTGCAAAATGAAAATTTCAACGCTGTCGCTTTCTGCTTCTGCCCTGTTGTTATTGCTCGCGGGATTGCTAGCAGCCGTAGTGCTGTGGAGCAGTGATCAGCGGCAACAAATTGAGCAGCAAACACTGACATTACAAGCTATTCAGCAGGATTTTCTCGTCGGTGTACGCCGCGATCTCGATGGCTATTTAGCCAGTGGCAACGCTAGCCAACTTGAACAAGCGAAAACCAAACTCAGCGCCATTAAAAACCAGCTCACGCAGCTTAACCTCGCAGCCATGGGCGCTACCGACAATGACTTGCAAGCCAGCCTAAGCAACTTCATTCAAGATTTAGATACCAAGTACCGCGCCGCGGGTAAACTCGCTGGCAATCCTAGGCAACTGCTCGCCCACGCGGAATCTGAAATGCTCGACTACAACCGTCGTCTGGGCAGCTATGCCGATAAAGGCTTAGCCACAAATGCGGCGGTCGCCGAACAATATCTGCAATTGAGCCGCAATTTACCTTCTATCGTCTACCAACTTTCCCAACTGACCGATGGTTATCTGATCGGTAAAAATCAGCAGCTCAAGGGCATTTTAGACAGCACCAGCAAAGAGCTAAATACGTGGCACGACTCCCTCAGCGCACTGCCGTTAATCGGCGTATATGAACAGCAAGAAGCCGATGAATTTGCCCTCGGTGCCAGCGAACCGGAACAAATTGAAATAGGCGAGAGTGACCGCAGTGAACTGCTCAGTCTCGCCAATCGATACAACAAAGAAGTCGCCAATACCCACCAATTACTGCAAACAAACCAAGAGATGCAAGATCAACTCATTCAAGCGATTAGCAATGTGGAACAACAGCTTATTGGCTTAGGTGAGGCTCAGGCAGCAAAGAACCAGCAGCTGAAATATGAGTTACAGCTAATCCTCTACACTATGGTTTCCATCATGGCCTTGTTTGCGATTGGTTATTTAATCCTGCAGCAAAACCGCGTCGTCAAACCGCTAAAACGTCTCAACCAAGCTTTTATGAAATTAAGCGAATCGAACAGCCGCGAGCGTTTAGACATTAATCGTCGCTGCGAGACGGGCCAAATCGCAGGTCATTTCAACCAGTTACTGCACATGTTTGAACAGGAAGACGAGGCGCAGCGCCAGCAAATCACTAAGGTTTCTCAATCATTAAGCCAACTGGTGGCGCGCATTACTCAGCTATCACAACACACAGAGCACACCCAAACGATTGTGGCCGATACGCAAACACAGACCGAACATATCCGCAGCCTCGCCAATGAGGTGAGCCACACTTCGGCACTCGTGGAAGACAGCGCAGCCGAAACCATGCGCCAAATGCAGTCGAGTCAAGCACAAGCCGAGGCGGTATTGAGCGCAACCGAGCAAACACAAACCGCGGTCGGTCTGTGCCATTCGTCCCTTGAAAGCCTAAATAACTCAGTGACGGATGTATCGAAAATCATTGATGTGATTGGCAATATTGCCGAACAAACTAACTTACTCGCCCTTAATGCTGCCATCGAAGCTGCGCGGGCTGGCGAGCAAGGTCGCGGCTTTGCCGTGGTGGCCGATGAAGTGCGTAATTTAAGCCAACGCACCCAAGTGTCTTTGAATGAGATCGTGAAAATTCTGCAACAACTTACCCAATCAAATCATGCCCTCAGTGAGAGTGTCGATGGCATAGCACAGGCCACCAGCAGCCAGAAACTGCGTGCTCAGAGCCTGTGGAAAGTGGCGCAAACAGTGCAAAACCAAGCAAGTGAAATGGCTAATACCGCCAAACAAGGCTCGCTCAATGCCAAAGAGCAAGTCGATTATCTCGATGAATTTGTTCGCACTATGGATAGTTTAAAAGAACAAGCGCAAACCAGTTCACAGCAGAGTGAGGTCATCGCCCAAGAAGTACAGCAGAGTGTAGAAGATATTGAAACCAGCTTGGGGATTGGGCAAAGCCAAATAAACCGTGCGGCCTAAAACCGCACGTTTATTCACTTAATTTCTCTATTTGTGTTTAATCGTCGATTCGACAATTGTGGATATTAGAGCCATCGAACTGACATTCGACATCAACCCATTTGCCTTCAAATGGCGTTAATGAAGCATCAGTCGCTTGATAGCCCCACAAGGTCTTTTGCATCACTAAACCCGACAAATCAAGCTCATTGCTTCGCACTTCAAGATCAACCTCTTTCACTAACCACTGGTTGTCTGCGAGTTCAACACCTTCTATTTGAATCCATTTTTGGTCAAGTGTCGCTAAAGTTAAACCGTCATCGAATTGAGTTCTGGCATCAATATCAAATGTAAATCCATTAATTTGTAGCTGATTATTGGTAGTCAGTGTCGCCAGACCTTCTAGCTCGAACTTTTTACCTAAGGTTGGAGGTATTCCGCCATTATCATGTGATGTTTCAAATTCAACTTCTCTGGCCCATAAACCCTGCGACATAGATTGAATATCTACATCGACTAGCTTGCCTTCAACCAAGTTAGCTTGCTTGCCATCTTCAAATTGAGTATTTGTAGTGACATAGAGTTTAAGCTCAAACTGCGTCTTATCTTGGTTGACCCAAGTAATAGTCCCTTCTAGCTCCATATCATTAAAAGACGCCGTATCTTCCACCTCGACTTCAGAGGCCAAAAATGAAGCACCACTTTGCTGGCCTTCCACTTCAACCCATGCGCCTTCCTGTAAGCTGCCTTCTAAACGTGCGTTGGCATAATTAATCACTGCCGAACCGATATTGAATTGTTGCGCAGCCTTATTTAATCCAGAGACACGTCCCTCGATTTCAGCAAACGCAAAATTGGGGATAAGGTTTATAGAATTAACCTGCCATTCTCCCATTACCGTTGGATAACCATTTACCGCAACCCAATCGCCGACTTTATACTGAGTCGCGTCCGCTGGTTTAACGATTAAATTAATCCCATTAACGGCAATAGTATTTTGATTAACGGAACTGATTTCACCCACAAGGCTTGGATCTAATATGACATTTTTAGCCTGTTGGCCTTCATTATCAATTTTGACCCTCATCCCCATTTGAATGGCATTAACCTCTAACGGCTGTTGTCCATAGTGAATCTTAGCATTAGCGATATTTACGCTATATCCGTTGACCGTAATCGAATTATTATCAGAAGCAATATTTGTTACTGTACCGTTAATTTTTGCAGGTAACGTGGGTTGTGGAACGATAGGATCGGGTTTAGAGGTATCTGTTGATGAATCATTACCACCGCAACCAGCAAGCAAAATGGCCGTAATACAGACTAAGAGTTTATTCATTTTCTTCCCTATTATGTCTTGTTAAATCAGTGCAGGGCATCTTAGTATGAAGATCGTCAAGCAAATGTGAAGAAATGAATTAACCTATGAAAGTATTAATTGTTGATGATAATCATGATGTTATTGAAACAATCATGGATTATTTAACCCTAGAGGGGATTATTGCCGACTGTGCATATCACGGGGAAAGTGCAATCAATTTAATTCAACAAAACCATTACGATGTCATCATAATGGATATTATGATGCCCAAATTAGACGGTATTAATACCGTCAAAAAACTGCGTGAAGAAATTTATTGTAATACACCGATTATATTTTTAACCGCCAAAGATAGTCTGCAGGATAAAATTGATTCTTTTACATCAGGTGGGGATGATTTTTTAAATAAACCTTTCGCGATGGAAGAATTATGCTTAAGACTGCATTCACTGCATAATCGTGGCCCACGTTTAGATGTGGGTATTTTGCGCTTCAGTGATATCAGTTTAAATTTGCAAACCCATCAAGTTACCCGTGCTGGTAAAGAAATTAAGCTCAGTAAAATTCAGCGCACCATTCTTTCACTGTTACTAAAACATGCGCCCGCTATCGTGAGTAAAGAGCAATTGGTAGATACAGTATGGGGAGATGATGCACCTTCGAGTGATTCACTTCGCAGCCACATATACAGCTTACGCAGTGCACTCGATAAAGGTTTTTCAGACTCAAAATTAGAGACTATCCATGGCCAAGGTTACCGACTTATCCCCTGAGCATTTTCCGAGTTTATATAAAAAAATCCGCCTCACTTTTTTAGTATTAACTAGCTTGATGTTTGCCATTTTTTGGAGCCTCATTTATATCGCCGAAGAACAAATTGAGAAGATTAGCCTCGAGCAAACGCTGGCCACAGAGACTCGCGAATATCTAAAGAATTATCAAAGGTTTGGTGATAAAGCACAGCTCCCCGATATCAATGAATTGAAAACATATTGGAGCAAAGAGTTTGTACCAGCTTGGCTGCAACCTTATCAAAATACCGGATTTTACGAACATCAACTGGGTGACGAAGATAAACACTTTTTAATATCCGCTCATCCTTCTGGGCAAGGGCTGTTGTATGTGGTTTATAAGGATGACGCGGACGATTTCCTTGATAGCTATGAAGATAGAATGCACATTTTGATCTCTATTATGGGGATCGGTTTGCTCCTGTTTATCATGGCGTATGGATTGTATTTTGTACGTCTGCTATCCAGTCCACTTGCTGAGATTGAAAATAAAATCAATCAACTATCACCAAAAAGACCAACATCAACACCGAGTACTTCATACCGTGAAACCCGCCAGATTGAGCAAACCCTATTAAGCAACAAAGCTAAAATTGCCGCCTACTTCACTCGGGAACAAGAATTTAGCCGTTTTGCCTCCCATGAACTACGCACGCCCATTATGGTGATCCAAGGTTCGGTAGAATTGCTCAAAAAAATCCCCAATGCGACAACCGAGGCTCAACAATTAATGGTCAAAAAAGCCATTACACGTATTGATTACGCAGGGCATCAAATGAAAACGCTCACCGAGGCCTTTTTACTTCTCGGAAAAGAAGACATTGAATCCCAGCACTACAGCCAAATTGATTTAGCACCACGCCTTGAACACATTTTAGCTGAATTGGCGCAGCACTTTGCCAAGCAAGAAATCACCTACAGCTTAACGCTTAAAGATTGCTTGAGCATCAAGGCGCCACTGAGCTTTATTGACATAGTGATAGGTAATTTAATTAAAAATGCTTTCAATTACAGTGCCGGAAACATTGAAATTACGATGCAAAGCAACCAATTATGGATACTGAATCCACTAAGCACTCAAAGTACTGATACATCAGGCTATGGCTGCGGATTAATTATTATTGAACGTATTTGCGAGCGAATGGGCTGGGCATTTTCAACCCCAAACGATGGTGCTAGCTATCAGGCTTATGTTCAGTTTATAGATAATGCCCATTAACTGAAGTTAGCTTGGATAAATGACCTCGTTTTAGCAAATTCTGAGTTGCAAACCCAATCTTCACAACCGCTTCACGCTTGTCTTGGCACTATGCTCGCAACACTGTAATAGCCATTGAGGCTGAGTTACATAAAACCATAGAAAGGACAAACAGATGAATAAAATGACTCTTACCGTTTTCGCAATGGCACTTTCATTCACGACTATGACCAGCCAAGCAGGCTTTCAACCTACAACGGGTGAACCTCAAATACAGGGTGGCTTCCAAGGGCCGAGCGCAAGACAAGTGATTCATGATGTGGTAAGCGCGCTCAATGCCAGTGATGACGCCCAAATTGAGTTAACGGGCCATATCATTTCTTCCATTGGACACGATGATTATATTTTCCGTGACGCTACGGGTGATATTAAGGTCGAAATTGATGATGATTTATGGCGCGGCAACACAGTAACACCTGAGACTCAGGTCATTATTCGTGGTGAAGTGGATAAAGATTGGTCTGAAGTGACCATAGATGCAGACAACATTCAAATCGTACAATAAATTGATTTAGTTAAAGCCAGCCAATGAATGGCTGGCTTTGGTCACATCCAAACTTCATGTCTTAAATACGCTTAGATAGCAGCCAAAACAACTTCAGCTTTACTGGCTTCAAAAGCCTTTGGCTCTTCTACATTCAGTAGAGTCACTTCACCATTATCGATGATCATGGCGTAACGTTGTGAACGCACGCCACCAAAACCGGCAGTATCCATCTCTAAACCTAAGGCTTTAGTAAAGCTGGCATCGCCATCGGCTAACATCATTAATTCAGAGGCATTTTGTGCTTCGCCCCACGCTTTCATCACAAAGGCATCGTTCACAGCAACACAGGCAATCAAATCCACGCCTTTCGCTTTAAATTGATCGGCTAATACCACATAGCCAGGTAAATGCGCTTCAGAACACGTTGGAGTAAAAGCACCTGGCACTGCAAACAATACGACTTTTTTACCCGCGAACAATTCGGTAACTTGGTGATTCACCATGCCATCTTTCGTCAGTTGACCTAATGTGGCAGCAGGTAATGTTTGACCTTGAGCAATCATGTCTTTCTCCATTTAGTTAAAATAACTCATCCATACTAGCCCTATTTACCGCAGATAAACACCGAGAGAAATAAGGGCGATTAGACTCGAGTTCGATTCAACCGCAGCCCCGCACACAAACTAAGACATAACAAACCTAATACTGAGAAGGCGCCGCCACTTTCCTCAACAACGATAATGTCGGGCTCTCTGTCTCGATCGCTACTCTCCAATGGCAGCGCATACAAACTATCGGTCTCATCGGCGCTAATGGTCGCAACAATATCGCTGTAACCCACTTCATACACATCAATCAACACATCATAGTGATCCGTCGCATAACCCGTGTAGAGCGTGGTCAACACTTCGTAATCGTCCTGTGTCGAATCGCCGTAAATGGTAAATACGTCTGTGGTGTAGTAATGCACCCAAGGGCCACCATCACGACTGAGATAAAGCTCGGCAAATAAATCAGCTCTTTCATTAAGATATGCACCATTGACATCAACGTCGAAGGTCACGCTAAACGTTTGATAAAAACCATCGTAGTCAAAGTCTTCAAACAAACGACTGCTGGCATCAAAAATCGAAAAGCTGTGATACACAGGTGCGCGGTAGGGATCTTCACTGGTCGCGCTCGAACTCGGAATCCCTTGGCTCGCATGTTTCGCAGTTACTTGCTCACGCGTCATAGGCGAGGCGCCCATAAGTTGCACTCGGTTTGTCGTCGGCGCTTTGGATGATAAGGCTGCTGGCGCCAAGGATTTCACGGCCGCAGCGGCGACTTCAGTGACATTTTTTGCGGGCGCGGCTTGTTGTAACAAAGCTAAAGCTTGTTGTTCCTGCTCAGCAGCTTGCTCGCTATTTTCTGCTTTTTTGGCAATACCAACGCTGGCTGCAGTAAATGGCGTTAAGCTTTGCGATGACTCCAGTTCGCGGGGCTGAGCGCTAGCGACAGATGACGCTAAAAACAGCGCAGCAATAGCCGTTGCCATAAACAGCTTAATATTAACTGTGGCTGCCATATCTTGCTTATTGAGTATGTTCATCTTGAATATCCTATGGATAACCCGTTCAAATTGGAGCTATTAAAGTGCAATGAAGGTGAACATAAGCTGAACATCAACGCCCACTGTTCTCAGCCAGAAGATACGTTCAGCCCGAGTTCATCTGGAATGGGTAACACTCACAAAACTTAAACGATACAAAC
The DNA here is from genome assembly GCF_036245925.1 of Shewanella sp. M-Br. Taxonomy (NCBI): domain Bacteria; kingdom Pseudomonadati; phylum Pseudomonadota; class Gammaproteobacteria; order Alteromonadales; family Shewanellaceae; genus Shewanella; species Shewanella sp. M-Br. The sequence continues at coordinate 138,260 of NZ_BJBV01000004.1, read as the reverse complement.
GCGAGCATAGAGATAGACTCGCCAACAGAACTTCAGTTCTGTCACGAATAACAAAATAACTGCCAGAGTTAATTTTGAAGGAATTGTGCCAACCAATTGGCTGATCTCTATGTGTTTGTTAAGGTGATGAGGTATTCTTAGTCGACTCGATAAGTTATCCATCTCACTCATTAACTTAAGATCGCTGAACATTGCGGGTACCCGATATGAAACTTGGTTTGACCTTGGCCCTAATCACTTGCTTATCAGCCTCCTTTGGTTGCATAGCAGGTAATGATAGACATGATGATCGCAATCAGCCTCGTAACCAAGGTGCGAAGAATGAGCAGCGCCGTCTAGCGGTCAATAGCCCTGATCAAGCGGTGGCAATGGCGCAACGACAATTTCAAGGCAAAGTATTGAGCGTACAATCCAGCGGATCGGGATATCGTATTAAAATCCTCAATAATGATGGCCAAGTATTTTCTGTTTCAGTAGATGCCGCAACGGGCCGAGTCTCGAGGAACTAACGATGCGATTGTTACTAGTTGAAGATGATATAGAACTACAGACTAACTTAAAGCAACATCTCCTCGATGCCCATTACAGTATTGATGTGGCGAGTGATGGTGAAGAAGGCTTATTTCAAGCGCTCGAATACAACTATGATGCAGCAATTATCGATGTAGGTTTACCTAAACTCGATGGTATCGCCTTGATCCGTAGCGTGCGTGAACAAAAACGCGACTTTCCTATCCTGATTTTAACCGCAAGGGACAGTTGGCAAGATAAGGTTGAAGGACTCGATGCTGGTGCCGACGACTATCTGACGAAACCTTTCCATCCCCAAGAACTCATCGCACGACTAAAAGCCCTGATCCGTCGCTCCGCCGGTAAGGCCAGCCCCCTGATCTACAACGGCCCCTTTAGCCTTAACACCAGCAGTCTAGAAGTACGTAAAGGCGAAGAACTGGTTAATCTCAGTGGTTCTGAATACAAGTTATTCGAATTTTTTATGTTGCATCAAGGCGAAGTCAAATCAAAAACTGTACTCACAGAGCATATTTACGATCAGGATTTTGATTTAGATTCTAACGTTATCGAAGTCTTTATCCGCCGGTTACGCAAAAAACTCGACCCAGATAATCAATACAACTTAATTGAAACTCTGCGCGGCCAAGGTTATCGCCTAAAAGCGTTAACGTCCGGGCAAGCAGCCGATGAGTAAACGCGCCATGGCGTGGCAAGTGTTGAACTCCCTAAAAGCACGCTTAGTTGCCAGCGCGCTATTATTTATCTTAGTGTTATTACCTTTGATCGGCGTTGCCTTAAACGATGCCTTTACTGAACAAGTTAAAAGCGCAACCAAGAATGAACTCAGTGCCTATGTCTATTCGATTCTCGCGGTGACTGAAGTCGAAAACAAACAAATCTCCATCCCAGAGTTAGTGTTAGAGAATCGTTTTAACCTCATTCAATCAGGGCTGTATGCCATTGCAACCACTGAAGATACCAGCGGCAAACAAGATATAGTGTGGCATTCGCAATCTTTTATGGGGATTACGCCACCGCCACATTTTACCATCCCAGCCACAGGTCAAAGCGCATTTGAGCAAATCGAGCTCGCCGATCAACTCCATTTGATTTATAGCTTTAGTGTCAGTTTTGCCAGCCAAAATCAAAACGTGCCTGTGACAATCCACATCATTAAAGACGAGCGAGAATTTCAGCAGCAAATTGATCAGTTTAATCAACAGCTTTGGACTTGGTTGCTGATCTTAATGTTAGTCATGTTAGTGTTTCAATTGAGTTGGTTACTGTGGACGTTGCGACCTTTAGCACGCTTTACCCAAGAGTTACATTCCGTCGAGCAAGGTAAGTCGATGCAGCTAAGTAGCCAGTACCCCACTGAATTACAAGCGGTTGCTCGGCAGCTTAATATTTTGCTCAATACCGAACAAACCCAACGAAAACGCTATCGTAATGCCTTGGCCGACCTAGCCCATAGCCTCAAAACGCCACTGGCGGTGATCAAGAGTCAGGCCGACTTAAGCGAATCCTCCAGTGAGCAAGTATCAGTGATCAGCCGGATCATTGGCCACCAGCTAAAACGCGCCCAAACCGCAGCGGCGGCCTCGTGGCATTTAGGTATTCGTGTCGATGACGTCGCCGCTAAGTTATTACGCACGTTAGCTAAAATTTATCGAGAGCCACAAATCAATCTCAGCGGCGAGATGGTAGAACACGCAGTATTCAAGGGGGATGAAGCAGATCTGACTGAAATTCTAGGCAATTTACTCGACAACGCCTGTAAAGCCGCGAAGTCTACGGTGACATTAACGGTCACTGGCGATGCCTATCAACTGCTAATCTGTATCGAAGATGATGGCCCAGGGATCAGTGAAGCCCTGCAAAATCAAATCTTTGAACGTGGTATTCGCGCAGACTCCTACCTTCAAGGTAATGGTATTGGGCTTGCTATCGTGCGCGATTTAGTCGACAGCTATAACGGCAGAATTTCTGTCTCTCGTTCGGAAACCTTAGGTGGTGCCAAATTTAGCATCAGCTTTGCACACTCAGTTTAAGTCTTTATTTTCAATACCATAGATTTAAATTCCCACCTAAATTGCGGTTAAAAATAACTTTTTAACCGCAAAATGCTTTCAGCTTATGTTCATATTCAAACGCCTATGATGCCCATAACATCCTCGAACAGGATTATTGGAGCAAACCATGAACAGACAACATCGATGGAATTGGCTAGTGTTAACGGCGGCATTAGTGGCCTTGCCTTTCACTACCACAGCACAAGCTGCGGGCGTATCTGTGAGTCAGGGCTCGAGCGCTGCGGCAAGCCAAGCCGAACTCGAACAAATGCTGGCGCCTATTGCCCTGTATCCCGATAGCTTATTGACCCACATACTTATTGCCTCAACTTATCCACTCGAAATCGTGCAGGCACAACGTTGGTTAACCCAGCGCCCCAAATCCTCGGTCGATCAACTGATGTCGCAGGCCGAAGATCAAGATTGGGACCCGAGCGTCAAAGCCTTGCTGGCCTTTCCGACGCTGCTGCAAAAAATGAGTGAAGATCTCGACTGGACTCAAAGACTCGGTGAAGCCTTCTTAGAAGATGAAGGCCAAGTGATGAACAGCATTCAATCCCTAAGGCAACAGGCTGATAAAGCGAACAGCTTAGCAGACATGGACAACATGGCGATCACCCGCGCCAACAATCAGATCATCATAGAACCCGCTAAGCGAGAAATTGTGTACGTGCCCTATTACGATCCGCGTGTGGTTTATGGCACATGGCGCTGGGGTGTGGCTTATCCACCCGTGTATTGGGAATTTGGCGGCTATGCTGGCTATCCCTATCGTCCGAGTCATAACCATTTCTACTGGTCACCGGGCATCCATATTTCCTTTAACTACTTCTTCAGTTCGTTCCACTGGCACAACCATAAAGTGGTGGTGATCGACTATCGCCATTCACACCGATATCGCCCACGGGAAAGATACAGTGTTAGCCATGGAGCACAACCTTGGAAACATAAACCCGAACATAGACGCGGTGTGAGTTATCACAATCCAGTAGTGAAACAACGCTATTACAATGATGATAAATATCGCGGCAGAGATTCACACTCAAACGGCAGTAAACAGCACTTCAATAGCCAATATTCGAAGTCTAAAGAACGCCAAGATACCCATAGTAATCTGGATAATATGAGTAATCAGGGCAATAAAAGTCGTGATAATAAAGACTATCACAACGTCAGCCGTGAACGTGATAACCGCGCGCCGAGTTATCAGAAAACGCAAGCCGAGTTAAAGGAGCGTCGCGCAGCGACTATGGTACAAACACCAACCCACAAGGAGCGTAATGACATGCAATCAAGACCCGTGCAGTCAAAGCCAATGTCATCAAAGGAGCCTCAGCAAAGGCAATATCAAACTCGGGATTCACAGCCGCGTAATGTCGATCAACAAAGGGCACAGTCACAAAGGCAAGAAAAACCAAGAACTATGACCCCAAGAGTTGAAACGCCACGACCTGAAACAAGACGTACAGAGCCACAACGGATTGAACAACCAAGACAAGCGGCGCCTAGACAACGCGAAGAAGTGAGAGTGAGACAAAGTGAGCCACGCCAAAATGCGCAAACCGCTCGCTCGGTAGAACATAACCAAGGTCGATCAACTCAAAGCCAAGAACGTCGTCATAGGGAATAACAAGATATAAACTGAAAACGAGTGCCCAGAAGACTCACCCTCTTACTGAGCATTTTTATGGATTATTTATCTGTAACATCACCTCACAAAGGCAACTTCCTCCAGAATTAATATCCTAAATATATCTCATATTCCAAAATGAACTACAAATAATAATTTTAATAACCAAATTTGTAGATATAGTCAGAGTGCGAGTCAAACTGGCTTCATCCGGTCGTCATTTGGCTCTCTTATAAACTCACATCTTGGAGGATGAAATATGGCAACCTTATTAATTGTGCCAGGGTTTGGTGGTAGCGGCCCTTTACATTGGCAAAGTTGGATTGCACAAAAATATGAATCAGCTATATGGGTCAATGACTTACCACTATTAGAGCCTAAGATTCATATCTGGGCCAATGCCATTTGCCGCGCAATCGATCAAATCGAAGGTGAAATCCTCATCCTCGCCCACAGTTTTGGCTGTTTAGCGACAAGCCTTGCCATCGCTCATCATCCACAGCGGGTAGCAGCAGCTATTTTAGTCGCGCCAGCATCACCAGCACGATTTTCTGAGAATGGACACATTCTGCCTGAACACGATGGCACTCAAACGATCAAACACTTGTTGCCAACACAGCCCTTAGGCGTCACAGGGCTTGTCATTGCCAGTGAAAACGATCCTTGGATGCCCTTTAATCAAGCTGCAAAACTGGCAAAAAAATTTGGATTCCCAACAATCAACTTAGGGTTAAGTGGCCACATTAATGTCGATTCCGGACATGGACAGTGGCCCCTCATTGATGTGCTTATTGGTAATCTTATCTATCAAATAGAAAGTGCAACTCAGAGCCAGTCTAACGATCTCGCAAACTCAAACACACAAAAGACACACTTATTACATAAAAGAATATCAAATCGCAAAATGTAACTTTTTAGTTATCAATATTTGATTATAATTCCAATTACGTTGTCAAAAACCACTTACATGAGGACTTATATGGCAACCAAAGAAGATCTACAAACCGTGATCCCCGTGCTCGTCAATAGTTTAGAAAAACTACTGGGTAGAATTGAGTTTGGGACAGTGGAATTAACCTTTCACCATGGGAAATTAGTGCAATTAGAAAAGAAAGAAAAAATTCGTTTAGACCAAGTTACGCCGTCGAAATAAAAACGAAATTTACCACCCAATCAACACAGTTAGACCACATCGCTGACCGGTCAACCGGAAGCCTTATTAAATAATATGAGGATTTCGGTATGAATATTTTATCTAACCTACAAAAAGCAACACTCACCTTAGTTTTGGCCTCGGCTAGTTTTCTCGCACTCGCTGAAGATACGCTATTGAATGTTTCCTATGATCCAACCCGTGAATTCTATCGGGAATATAACCAAATCTTCAGCCAATACTGGCAAAAACAAGGCCATAAAGCCCCAACCATACGTCAATCTCACGGTGGTTCAGGCTCGCAAGCTCGCTCAGTTATAGATGGATTAGAAGCGGATGTTGTCACTCTGGCACTGGCCTATGACGTTGATGCATTAAGGCAAAAAGCGGATTTAATTCCTGAAAATTGGCAAAGTCGCCTGCCACACAATAGCTCGCCCTATACCTCGACCATAGTGCTATTGGTTCGCAAGGGAAATCCCAAAAATATCCATGACTGGAATGACTTAGTTCGAGAAGGTGTAGAGGTCATTACCCCAAATCCTAAGACTTCAGGCGGGGCGCGCTGGAACTATCTCGCCGCTTGGGGTTATGCACTGAAGCAATACGGCTCAGAAGAAAAAGCGTTAGAGTTTGTCACTCAGATTTATAAAAACGTACCAGTGCTGGACTCTGGCGCCCGTGGCGCAACCAATACCTTTGTACAGCGTAACATTGGCGATGTGTTCATCGCTTGGGAAAATGAAGCCATATTATCAGTTGAGCAGTTAGGAAAAGGTGAATTTGAAATCATTGTTCCAAGTGTCAGCATTCTTGCTGAGCCACCAGTGACAGTGGTAGATAAAAATGTCGATCGCAAAGGGACACGTAAGTTAGCAGAAGCTTACCTAGCACATCTCTATACTGATGAAGCACAACACCTAGCAGCAAAACACTTTTATCGCCCGACAAACCCAGACATTGCGTTGCAATACAAAGACAAGTTTCCACAACTGACGCTCTTTACCATTGATGAAGTTTTTGGTGGCTGGAACAAAGCACAAAAAACGCATTTTAATGATGGTGGTCAATTCGATTCTATTTTAACCAAAATTAGCAAGTAATCTTTTACGCGGTTTCACTCATACGAAACCGCCCATTGGTTTCACTTATCTCGCTACGGAATAATGATATGAGCAAGGTTGTCATAAAATCTGTGCTACCTGGATTTGGTATTACCTTAGGCTTCTCAGTTTTATATTTAAGTTTGCTATTTCTTATTCCTGTAGCTGGATTAGTTCTGTTTACGCTGCAAATGAGTTGGGCTGACTTTTGGGTCGCCATTAGTCATCCTCAGGTTGTAGCCTCATACAAGCTGTCATTTACGGCGTCTTTTATTGGCGCCAGCATTAATGCCATTTTTGGGACTCTCGTCGCTTGGGTGTTAGTACGTTATCAATTTTTTGGTAAAAAAGTCGTCGATGCTTTAGTTGATCTGCCTTTTGCCTTACCGACGGCTGTCGCAGGTATCGCGCTCGTAACGCTTTATTCAACGACCGGGTGGGTAGGTCAATATTTACATTTATGGGGCATTAAAGTCGCCTACAGTCAAATTGGTGTTGTGATCGCCTTAACTTACATTGGATTGCCCTTTGTCGTACGAACAGTACAACCGGTTTTAGCAGACTTTTCAAAGGAACTTGAAGAAGCATCTGCATCCCTCGGTGCTAATCGATTAACCACCATAAGAAGAGTGATCCTACCTGCGGTATTACCTGCATTATTAACGGGTTACGCCTTAGCCTTTGCACGTGCAGTGGGCGAATATGGTTCCGTCATTTTTATCTCGGGCAATTTGCCCTATCGCACCGAAATAACTCCGCTACTAATAGTGTCCAAAGCTGAACAATATGACTATAACGGCGCTGCGGCTATCGGCGTGGTCATGCTCGCAGCAGCTTTCCTCTTATTGTTATTAATTAATAGCCTACAGTGGTGGGCGAGTAAAAGAGGTTAAGTCTATGGGCCAAATATCGACTGTAAATCATCACGCTACTACTGAGGCTCCTTGGATAAAGTGGAGTTTAATCGGGATCGCATTAAGCTTTCTCGCACTGTTTCTGGTTTTGCCATTAGCGGTTGTGCTCTACGGCGCCTTCGAAGCGGGTCTCAAGGTCTGGTGGCAAGCCGTGACCGATCCCGATGCGCTCGCTTCCATTCGACTCACCTTGTTAGTGTTAATTATTGTTGTACCCACCAATGCTATTTTTGGTGTAGCCATCGCTTGGGCTATTGCTAAATTTGAGTTTAGAGGCAAAACCATACTGATCTCGATAATCGATATGCCCTTCGCTATCTCACCCGTCGTGGTCGGGCTGATTTTTGTGATCCTCTTTGGTGCCCAAGGCTGGTTTGGGCCTTGGCTTGCTGCCCATGATTTAAAAGTGATTTTTGCCGTTCCGGGCATAGTCATTGTCATCATGTTCGGCACTTTACCCTTTATTGCCCGTGAACTCATCCCACTGATGCAGCAACAGGGCAAAGATGAAGAAGAGGCCTCACTCACCCTAGGTGCCAGTGGTTTAAAGACCTTTTGGTACGTCACACTGCCGAACATTAAGTGGGGCTTACTCTACGGCGTGATCCTGTGTAATGCCCGTGCTATGGGCGAGTTTGGGGCGGTAGCAGTGGTCTCTGGACGCATTCGCGGTGAGACCAATACTATGCCGCTACACATAGAAGTGCTTTATAACGAATACATGTTTACGGCCGCGTTTGCCGTGTCATCCCTGCTCACAGGTTTAGCACTGGTCACTATCGTGCTGAAAAGCCTTGTGGAGTGGAAAGATGAGCGCAAACATCAAATTAACTAAACGCAACGTCCTTGGGAACAGAGCATTATGAGCATACACATTCAACAAGTTAATAAGCGTTTTAGTGATTTTGTTGCCGTGGACTCGGTCAATTTAGAGATCAAAACCGGAGAGCTGACAGCCCTTTTAGGTCCATCCGGCTCAGGCAAAACAACTTTACTCAGGATTATTGCCGGACTCGAACAGGCCGACAGTGGCATAGTCAGATTTAATGGCGAAGACATCACCACACAGCATGTGAGTGAACGCGGTGTCGGTTTTGTATTCCAACATTACGCCCTATTTAAACATATGACTGTATTCGAAAATGTCGCCTATGGACTCACAGTCAGACCACGAAAAACACGTCCGAGTAAGGCAGACATTGCCGATAAGGTGCATTCATTACTCAAACTCGTCCAATTAGATTGGACTGCTAATCGCTATCCATCACAACTTTCAGGCGGTCAAAGGCAACGCATCGCACTCGCCCGCGCGCTTGCGGTCGAACCTAAGGTTCTACTGTTAGACGAACCCTTTGGCGCGCTCGATGCAAAAGTCCGCGCAGAATTACGCCGCTGGTTAAGACGCTTACACGATGAGATTAATGTCACTACCGTATTTGTGACCCATGATCAGGAAGAAGCACTCGAAGTCGCAGACAAAATCGTGGTGATGAATCAAGGTCGTATCGAGCAGCAAGGTACGCCAGAAGAAGTTTATGATAATCCAAGCAATCCTTTTGTGTACGAGTTTCTTGGCAATGTGAACCTATTTCATGCCCGGGTAAAACAAGGGCATAGCACTATAGGCAATATCCACATTCCCTCACCTGAACACACGATTAGCGAAGAGCAACAAGGCTTGGCCTATGTTCGTCCACACGAAATCGAAGTACTGACACAACCAACTGAAAATGCCCTTAAAGTCAGTTTAGACTTAGTGACCATAGTTGGCCCTGCAGTGAGATTAGAAGTCCTAACTGAGCTAGATAACCAACTGATCCATGTTGAATTATCTAAAGTGCAATTTAAACAGCTTGGCATAAACAACGGTGATAGCGCTTGGATCCAGCCGCGCTATACCAAAGTCTTTTTAGGGGAAGGTATTTAGCCACTCACCGCCCTAATCAATAGATCAGAACTTCAAGGTCAAGGACTGACCTTCTCCCATTCCCTGCCACTCGACACTCGACACTCAAATCCATAATCTCATTGAGAATATGATCAAAATCTGTTTGGTTAACAGTAGGAACGCCCAAGTCTCGACTGCTACAGGCTTGCTCTAACAGATAAATAAAGCCGTCATAGGTTGGCGTTTCACCCGACCACAGTAGCGACTGCAGGGTCTCAACTATGGATTCGGTTTGCCACACCTCCGTTTTATCAGCGATGGCGCGGGAGGTTTCATTATGCTCTAAGGTAAAGCTGATATCGGCGCCAGCTCTGATCTGCGAGAAGAAAGCGCCTTGAATATGCAGGCGTTTTTCAACCACATAATGGATCATATCGTGAGGTGCTATACCTTGTTCTGGCATTTGGGTTTGGGTCGCACTACCGTCCATGCGCACACAGCGCAACTGGCCATAACGCTGAGTACCTTTAGTGAAGATGACTTGCATAAAACCATCCTTAGTATTTTGATTAACGCATGCATAATGCGAACTCAAGTATAGTCCAACTCTGCGCCAGCATTAGAAAAACAACAACAGTCTACCGTTATAAATTACGCTGGATAAAGCGGAAACATTCTTCTGCCGCTAAGGGTTTACTAAAGTAAAACCCTTGCACTAAGTCGCACCCCATGCTCGACAATAATACCAATTGCGCCTCGTTTTCAACCCCTTCAGCGACCACAGTTAACCCCAATTCATGGGACATAGAAATAGTTGCAGCGCTAATGGCTGCATCGTTCGAGTCGGTCTCAATATCCTTCACAAAGGATCGGTCGAGCTTTAACCTGTCTAAGGGCAAGAGTTTCAAATAGGATAAAGAGGAATATCCTGTACCAAAATCATCGATGGCGAGCTCGATACCATGTTGGCGCAATTCCGCTAATAGGCGCGCATTCTGCTCAGGATATTGCATCGCCACACTCTCGGTAATCTCCAGCTCCAGTGCGCCTTTGCCCAACTTATGCTTCACCAGCACATTGGTAATATCGGCGACTATCGTATCCTTACGGAGTTGATGCGCTGACAGATTCACTGCCATTCGCAACTCAGTGGCACCCGCTGCGCGCCAGACAGCAAGTTGCGCCATCGCCGTTTCTAATACCCATTGGCCAATTGGGATGATCATGTCGATCTCTTCGGCAATGGGAATAAAGCGGTCAGGCGCTATCATGCCAAATTCGGGATGCTGCCAGCGCACAAGCGCTTCGACACTGACCACTTGCCCGCTTCTAATATCAATTTGTGGCTGATAATGCAGTCGTAATTCGTCGTTTGCTAACACTTGCCTCAGGCCAGTTTCAATATGCTGGCGTTCAGTGATCAAAGTGTTCATTGCCGCAGTAAAGAATTGATAGTTATTGCGTCCAGCCGCTTTTGCGCGGTACATGGCCATATCGGCATTTTTCATCAAGGCTTCAACACTGTCACCATCATTGGGGAATAAACTGATCCCTATACTTGGCGATGAATGTAATGCTTGATTATTGATCACATAGGTTTGACTCAAACCACTGCGCAGCGCCTCGGCTAAACTGGCCACTTCATCATGGTTCGTATCGGACAAGGCAACCACAAACTCATCGCCCCCCAAACGCGCCACAGTATCATTATCACCAACGATGTATTTCAAACGTCGGGCAACCTCTAGCAGCAGTTGATCGCCCACATGATGGCCCAAGGTGTCGTTGATATTTTTAAAGTGGTCCATGTCGATGAACATTACCGCTATTTGGCTGTGGGATACCAGAGCATCCTTAAACACCACTTCGAGGCGCGACTGCAAGCTCAGTCGATTAGGCAATAAGGTCAAAGAGTCATGATGGGCAAGGAAATGAATGCGTTCCTCACTGACTTTACGCTCACTGATATCGGTAAAGCTGCCAATATAGTGACTCACGGCACCAGAATCATCCCGCACCACAGACATCATCAACCATTTCGGGAAATCGTAGCCTTGTTTATGCCTGTCCCAGACTTCACCTTGCCAGAAACCCGTTTGCTCGAGGGCAGCACGGACTTGAGAATCGATACTTTTATCCGTTCGTTCAGCCTCTATAAAACGGCAGTTTTTACCAATAATGTCCTCTCGGGAATAACCCGTGATCTGAGAAAATGCACTATTCACATCCACAATGATATCGTTGGCATCCATAATCGTGATGCCTTCACCACTCTGCTGAAATACTTGCGCCAAGAGATTTACCCGCGCAACGGTACGCTCCTGCTCGGTAATATCTTCGACAATAAACAAAATTAGCTGTTCACCATTAGCACCAGTAACTAAAGCCCCGTTGAGGCGCACCGCCACTAATTGGCCATTTTTATGTAAATAATGCTTCTGATAGGGGCCGTAACGGCGCGTCTGCTTTAAGCGCTCTAATTGCTCTTCTTCACTTAATTGATAACGCTTTGGGGTAAGATCCCAAGGATCAAGTTGATTAAGCTCATCGAGCGAATAACCCGTAATCGCTTGAAAGGCGGGGTTAATCGCCACAAATTGACCATCATCTAAACGTTTAAGCACATGCCCCACTGGGGCCTTATCAAATAGGTTTCGATATTTTTGCTCACTTTCGACCAAGGTAGCTTGAAAAGCCTGACGGCGGGCAATTTCCTTCGACAATGCCATGGTTTTTTCTGTCACTTTTTCGGCAATACGTTGGCGCTCGCCGGAGGAAACCAGTGTCATGCCGCCCACGACCGCACAAGTGATAAAGGCGAGCAGAAGCATCAGTAGCGATAAGCTAAAAGTATCGCCCATCAGCACCGCATAGGATTGATAAATCACTATATGCCAATGACGATCCGCTAACATCAGGTTTGCCTGAAAATACTGCCCAGTTTTATCGCTGAAGAGCTTGCTGCTAAATTCGGGAAACGATTTTCGAGTATTGCTATAAAGTAAGGTACCGCCCGCACTCATATCTGTCAGTTGCCACTGCAACCCTTTTACACTATCAACATCATCAATAATGCCTTGCAAATCAATTACGGCAGAACAAAACCCTGAGATCTTACCCAATCTGTCAAAAGCAGGAGCAATGAGTAAGGTGCCACCAGGGCCATTGGGATCTTGTGCTAATTGAATCTTGGCTGTCATCACGGGTGCTAACGTCGCACGCACTTTTGCTATGGCAGCAGCTCGCGTCGGCTCACTATTGAGATCTAATCCCAAAGCCGCTTCGTTACCTATCTGCGGCTGAATATACATCACAGGGACTAGCCAACCATCAGTATTCGCCTGCCAGCCTTCGGGACGAGTCACTTTGTAGGAACCACCAACCACAGAACGAATGGATGCCTCAAAACTTTGCTGATCGGCTGCCGCCACAAGCGGTGACCAAGACCAAGCTCTAAAGCCATCCTTCATCAACATATTGCGTTTGCCAAACTGTACAAACTCATCCTCAGAAACCTGCTCGCTATTATCGAACAAGCTTGCTAAGGCAACAATTTGTTGGAGGTTAGCATCTTGAAAACTTTCAATATTGCTAATAATCGCATTAGATTGAACCAGAAACTTATCCCGTAACTGTTGGCGCTGATTCATATCTGAGTAGTAATAAATCCCCACGCAAAATAAAAAGCCCACCAGCAAAGGCACACCCGTCTGAATGCGGCGAGAACGCCAAATAACTCGCTTATCAAACAACAACATAGTCAGAGGGATAAATATCACGGCACCGAGCAAATCCCCAGTCCACCAATTTATTAAACTACCCAGTAAATCGGACTGTGGAATCGTACCGTTAATCACTAAGGAGAAATTGCCAAAAACAGTCGCTACAGTACAAGTTAAAGCTAAACTCAAGCAGGATTTAATGACGGCGTTAGGATTATCTAGGGTGAATAAATGATCGACTCGCCCAAGAACATAGGCAGAAAGCACTGCCTGTATAGATGAGCCAATTGAAATAGCAAAGGGCAACCACCCCCAATGGATATGCCCGCTGATGTTGAGATTAATCAACAAAGAACCAATGAACACGCCAATCCAAGGCGCATATTCTTTCCATAAAACACAAGCGGCAATAGCAATACCTGCGGCAGGCCAAATTGCAGCAGAATATCCAGGCGGCAAAGCAATCATCAAACCAATTTTACCTACAATAACGTAAGCTAAGGTGATGAAAATGTTTACCTTAAGGTATGGGATAAATGACTTTATGTGTAGTCCTTCATGCTGACGCACTTCGAGAATTGAGAAGCATCATGCCCTACTCACAGGCTCAATCTCAAGCACATATCAGGGGCGAGATAAGTTCACAGTTTAATAATCGGTTTATCTAATGTAAATAGCGTAAATGACTGACACAATCACTCATTTAACGTGATGTTTTTATTTGGGATGCCGATCTCAAATGCTCTTAATCACACAGCCAAACTTGGCGAGCCCAATCTTGCGACAAACAAGCTAACCCATCAAGACAACTATCGGCAACATTAGCCCCGCCATAGAAGTTAAGCTTAGTCTTTTTGCGGGTAAAGCTAACATGTTTATAGGGGCTGTAATCAACTCAATGACGCCACAAACAAATCAACTTTAGTCAAAATGAATAAATGAGAGGCTTCACAATTTTTTATTTTATGAGAACAAAATCAGTTTAAATGCTGTTAATTTTGTAAAATTAACGATCCTATTTAGTTTTAATTAAGGTTTTTTTAATACTTAAGCCCTTTTACTACGGGGATCCGCTTTCATTCAATAGCCGCTTCTTGGTATCCTCCTGCCGCATAAAAAAGTTACATGCTGAATATTTTTTGTTCTGCCAACTGACTCCTTTTCCCGTTCAGCCGGACTCATTAATTGAAATTAGCTCTTAGCCAATTCATTGTTGAAAGATTGAACCTAACTATTCGGCTTTCAACCTTTAGCATGACAAATCTAACCCTGTTTTTCGGGTTATTGTTTGTGCTGCCTATTGCTGACGTTTTATCCGTGTTGATCGGCGGTTGTGTCGATATTAGTGAACTCATCAGCCTCAGCAATGGCTTTTTAGCCGAGTTTATCGGCGCTAGTTTGCTCAGCCTGTTATTACTCAATCCCCTCGTTATTCTGCAGTTATGGCATTTAATCGACTGCTGCTTCAAATTTTTCAATTATCTCGATTTAACTAACGCTTCACTTTTTTTAGCACCCCCAAGGCTAAAATCCCTCGAACATACCGCCCACGGTTGTCGCGCTCCGCCATTTTAACCCTCTGTTTTTAAATTCAAATTAAGCATTAAGCACTGAAAGCGGATCTTCGATTTGCCTCGGGATGGCGGCACATTTTGTGTCATGCCTCTTGGGTCTCAGGATTTGCGCTCAGATAACGCCGCTTAGTGCGACTGCCGGTTAACGCTTGGCAGAGTTGTAAATCTTAGGGTTAGAGGAATCTTCCTTTGTTAATTCGAAAATTAAGTAAAGCAGCAATCGCGGCAGTAGCACTCATGCTCGCGGGTTGTGATGGCGGTGTGTTGGACCCTAAGGGCCAAATCGGTATCGATGAAAAACACCTGATTATCGTCGCCACCCTACTCATGCTCATTGTCGTTATCCCTGTGATTGCCATGACATTGTACTTCGCGTGGAAATACCGCGATGGCCGTGATCAGGAAATCTATGCGCCTAAATGGGCACACTCAACGGCGATTGAAACCGTAGTGTGGATAGTGCCGATTGTGATCGTGATAGTGCTAGGTGTGATCACTTGGGGTTCGACCCATGATCTTGATCCATACAAACCTTTAGAACACGAAGCTAAACCCGTCACGGTTGAAGTAGTGTCGCTGGACTGGAAATGGCTATTCATTTATCCAGAACAAGGCGTGGCATCGGTCAATGAGTTGGCGTTCCCAGCCAATGTGCCGGTGAACTTTAAGATCACCTCTGACACTGCGATGAACTCCTTCTTCATCCCGCAGTTAGGCAGCCAGATTTATTCTATGGCGGGCATGACCACTAAATTGCATTTGATCGCTAACGAGCCCGGCACCTTCGATGGTATTTCGGCTAACTACAGCGGTGCTGGATTTGCGGGCATGAAGTTTAAAGCGATTGCCACTCAAACACCTGCCGACTTCGATGCATGGGTAGCCAAGTTAAAACAACAGGGCAAGACATTGGACTCAGCGGCCTATGCCACACTGGCTAAACCGAGTGAATACAATCCGGTTGAATACTTTGGCTCAGTGAGCAAAGGGATGTTTGACCAAATCGTGATGCAATACATGCACATGGACTCACATGAGGGCATGAACGGTCACGAAGGAATGGACATGCACGCAGGCATGGAACACATGGGCACTGAGCACACATCTGACATGGCAGACATGAAAGGTATGCACGACATGGCACATATGGCAGGCGAGCACGCGATGGAAAATACACAGAACATGGCCGACATGGATAGCTCAACACCTTCTGTACCGTCATTAACACAAGACTCATCCACAGAACCTTCATCCTTAGAGCACTCATCCACTCATAAAGTGGAGGCGGAGTAATCATGTCATTTCTCGGTAAATTAAGCTTAGATGCGATTCCGTATCACGAGCCCATCATCATGGTGACCCTAGCGGTCGTCGCAGTGGTAGGTTTGTATATCGCAGCCTTGATCACTAAACACAAAAAATGGAGCGTACTCTGGAATAATTGGTTAACCTCAGTTGACCATAAACGCCTCGGTATCATGTACATAGTGTTGGCTTTAGTGATGCTCATTCGTGGCTTCTCCGATGCCATTATGATGCGTACCCAGCAAGCACTCGCCACCAACGGCGCCGCAGGTTATCTGCCGCCAGAACATTACGACCAGATCTTCACCGCCCACGGCGTGATCATGATTATCTTTATGGCGATGCCATTTATGATAGGCCTAATGAACTTAGTCGTGCCGCTGCAAATTGGCGCACGCGACGTTGCCTTCCCTTTCTTGAATAACCTCAGTTTCTGGCTGACCGCCTCTGGCGCTGTGCTGATCAATATTTCATTGGGTTTAGGTGAATTTGCTAAGACAGGTTGGGTGGCGTATCCCCCCCTCTCAGAGCTGGCTTACAGTCCGGGGGTTGGGGTCGATTACTATATCTGGGCACTGCAAATTTCGGGCATAGGGACGACCTTAACCGGGGTGAACTTTATCGCCACCGTACTTAAGATGCGTGCCCCAGGCATGAAGCTGATGCAAATGCCAATCTTCACTTGGACTTGTACGTGGGCGAACATATTGATCGTCGCGTCATTCCCTATCTTAACCGCCGTGTTAGCCATGTTAACGCTCGACCGTTATATGGATTTCCACTTTTTCACCAATGACGGTGGCGGTAACGCCATGATGTATATCAACCTATTTTGGGCGTGGGGACATCCTGAAGTTTACATCCTGATTTTGCCTGCTTTTGGTATTTTCTCCGAGGTGATCTCAACCTTTACGGCTAAGCGTTTGTTCGGTTACACCTCTATGGTGTGGGCGAGCGGTGCGATTTCAATTTTAGGTTTCATCGTTTGGTTACACCACTTCTTCACTATGGGCTCAAGTGCCAACGTCAACGCCTTCTTCGGGGTGATGACTATGGTGATTGCCGTTCCAACCGGGGTAAAACTGTTTAACTGGTTGTTCACTATCTACCGTGGCCGCCTACGGTTAACGGTACCTGTGTTGTGGACGCTAGGCTTTATGGTGACTTTCACCATAGGCGGTATGACAGGTGTGCTATTAGCCTTACCAGGAGCCGATTACGTTCTACATAACAGTTTGTTTTTAATCGCGCATTTCCATAACACTATTATTGGTGGTGCGGTATTTGGTTACTTAGCTGGCTTTGCTTACTGGTTCCCTAAAGCGACAGGTTTCCACTTGAATGAGCGTTTAGGTAAAGCGTCATTCTGGTGCTGGCAAATCGGTTTCTACGTAGCCTTTATGCCACTGTACGTACTGGGCTTTATGGGTATGACGCGCCGAATTAGTCATACGGATAACCCGGCATGGAACCTGTGGATCTACTTAGCCGCCGTGGGTGCTTGCATCATCATGGTCGGTATCATTCTGCAGTTTATCCAACTGTACGTGAGTATCCGTGACCGCGACCAAAACCGCGATACTACGGGCGATCCATGGAATGGCCATACTTTAGAGTGGTCAACCGCTTCACCACCCCAGTTCTATAACTTCGCTAAGCTGCCACAGGTTGCTGATATCGATGCCTTTACCGATGCGAAAGAAAAAGGCTTGGCTTATCAAGGCCTCAAACACTATCAGCCAATCCATATGCCGAAAAATACCTCAAGCGGTATCTTAATGGCGCTGGGGATCACTGCCGCGGGTTTTGCCGCTATTTGGCACATTCTGTGGTTAGCCATTGTGGGCTTAGTGGGCGCGTTTATCGTGTTCTTATTCCGAGCCTATAACAATGACGTCGACTATTACGTGCAACCCGATGAAGTGGCCCGCATTGAAAATGCCCACTTAAACAATGTAGTAAGGGGCTGATATGAGTATTGCAATCCCAGCAGATTTAGAAGTAGCTCACGCAGAAGATCACCACGAACACCATGACACGAGTGGCAACACTCTGTTTGGTTTTTGGATTTACCTGATGACCGACTGCATTTTGTTTGCCTCGGTTTTCGCAACCTATGCTGTGCTCTACATGAACACGGACGGTGGCGTTTCGGGTAAAGACATTTTCGAATTGGACTTTGTGCTGATCGAAACTGCCGCCCTGCTCGTTAGTAGTATTACCTATGGCATGGCGCTGATTTTTGCTAAGCGCCACAACAAAGCCGCAACCTTGGCTTGGTTACTCGTCACCTTCGCCCTCGGTTGTGTGTTTATCGGGATGGAAGTCTATGAATTCCATCACCTGATTGAACATGGCAATGGCCCGCAGCGCAGCGCTTTCCTGTCGTCCTTCTTCACCCTTGTCGGTATGCACGGTTTACACGTGACCGCAGGTCTGATTTGGATGGCGATCATGATGATTGAAGTGGCGAAAACCGGTTTAGGTCATCGCAGCATCACCCGCCTGAGCTGCTTAAGCCTGTTCTGGCATTTCCTCGACATAGTGTGGATTTGTGTATTCACGGTCGTGTATTTATTGGGAGCACTGTAATGAGCGCACATAGTCATACTGATAAGCATAGCCATGGTACTGACAATCTGGCCGCGAGCATTAAGTCATATCTAATGGGCTTTGTGCTGTCTGTGGTATTAACCGCCATTCCGTTTTGGGCGGTAATGACCCATCACTTCGAGCAATCGACGACGCTCGCCGTCGTAGTTGTAACGGCACTGGTGCAGATTTTAGTACACCTTAAGTACTTCTTGCATTTGGATTTTTCCAAGGAAGGCAAAGTAAATACTTTCTCCTTCCTGTTTACCGCCCTGATTATTGTCATGGTAGTCGGCCTGTCGGTGTGGATCATACTCGAAGCTAACGCTTTGATGATGTAACGAGAAACAGTCTATGCAAACACAAGACAGATTTATGTCACCGCAATGGAAAGCACGCTTCAAAGGGTATGTGCAGGTTACTAAGCCTGGCATCATTTTCGGGAATCTGATTTCCGTTGCTGGCGGTTTTTTATTAGCCGCCAAAGGCGACGTAAATCTGGTCTTGATGCTAGCGAGCTTAGTAGGATTGTCCTTGGTCGTAGCCTCGGGTTGCGCAATCAATAACTGTATTGATCGTGATATCGACGCCAAGATGCAGCGAACCTGCAAACGCGTGACCGTCACGGGCGAAATTTCCGTGGGTAACGTACTCGCGTTTGGACTCGCCTTAGGTGTGTTGGGCTTTAGCATCTTAGCCTTGTTTACCAATGCATTAGCCCTGCTATTTGCCGTTATTGGTTACATTGTTTATGTGGGGGTTTATAGCCTCTACATGAAACGTAACTCAGTGTATGGCACTTTGGTTGGCAGCTTCTCGGGCGCAGTACCGCCCGTGGTTGGCTATTGCAGTGTGACAGGCCAAATGGACATGGGCGCGGCTATTTTGCTGTTGATGTTCAGTTTATGGCAGATGCCACATTCTTACGCCATCGCGATTTTCCGTTTTAATGACTATGCGGCAGCTAATATTCCTGTGCTGCCGGTTGCAGAAGGTATGACCAAAGCAAAACTGCATATCGTGCTTTATATTGCCGTGTTCGCCTTAGTCAGTGCACTGTTGCCACTCGCGGGTTACACAGGTATCGCCTTTATGGCAGTCACCTGTGCCACTAGCCTATGGTGGCTTGCCATGGCATTAAAAGGTTATCGCCACGGCGTCGACATGCACCGCTGGGCTCGCCAAGTGTTTGGTTTTTCAATCATCACTATTACGGCGCTTAGTGTGACTATGGCGCTCGACTTCCAAGTTGTGAGTCAGGCACCACTACTCACTTTAGTGAAGTAAACCCTAAGCTTTCAGCTAGTTGTCTAGTCCTGAAATAAGTTGATAATACAAAAGCGCTAACCAAGATTAGCGCTTTTTCTCTCTCCTAAAACAGCCCCTGAAGCATCACGTCTAAGTGAACATCATTCGCCACCACATACCGGGTAGGCTAGTAAAGCCTGTCGTATAGTGTTTTAGCTCACCCTCTTTAAAGATCATAATGGTTGGCGTCGCCTGCAATGACCAATCACGGGCAATCTTGCTGTCACTATCGTTAATAGTGTCGAAGCCATAGCCTTGATGCTGAAGATATTTTCTCAGTTTCTCATCCTCCCCAGAATTCATGGCAACCGTCACCACGGGGTAATAGGCCGACATTTGATTGACCGCCGGGCTGACAAAATTACACACAGGGCACCAAGTGCCCCAGAAGTACACCAATACCGCCTGACCTTGGCTGAGCGTGGCAATATCAAGCGTATCCCCAGCCAACGTCGTCCCTTGGAGCTGCGGCAAATTATCCCGCGGGATATCTTTGCCGCGCCAGATGTCCATCACGCTGGTCACGATAAGGGCAATGAGCAGCCAAAGTGCCAGCTGCTTAATCCAGCCCAATATGCGTTTAGGTAAAGATATCGAAACCTGTTCGGCGCTCATATTTTCAGTTTCCTTTGGCGGCATCTTAACTGCTCTTCTGCGTCTTATCTTTAGCGGCAATCGCGGCTTCAAGCTGCTCTTTTAACACTTCGTAAGGCACTAATCCGGGAATAAGCGTATCGGCCACTATCATACTTGGAGTGCCACCTATACCTAACTCATTCATTAAATTAACATTGTCATCTACCATTTTAGCGACGCGCTCATCTGTGTTGCCGACCCAGCGCTCGGTTGCCGTCAGTTTAGCGACCTTAGCGATGGCTGCGGCATCGAGTCCACGCGGACTCGACATCAACATATCCTTCACCTTGAGATACTTTTCGGGCTCGTTTAACCAAACCGTTTGGGCAAAATCGACCGCCATTTTGGAGCCTTCGCCCTGCAGCGGCACCATTTTGACTATGATTTTTAACTGCGGAAATTCTTCAATCAGCTGGTTCAGCGAAGGCTCGATTTTCTTGCAGTATGGGCAGTTAAAATCGGTGAAGTACACCATCTCAATCTCAGGTGTCGCAGCGCCCTTCCACGGATCGCTTTTGGTCTCATACATGGCTTTATGATGAGTCACAAGACTGGTTTGCATGGCTGTATTTGCACCCTCTTGCTCCCTTGCTTGCCACGCAATAATTGCTTCTCTCATTAGATCAGGATCATTGATCAAGGCATCTTTAAGAATCGCTCGCACCTCTTGCTGCTGCGCCGCCGATAAACTGCTGTCCTTGGCATAGGCCATGGTGCTCACCGAAGGCAAGGAAACCACCAGCATTGCCATGGCGACACCCGAGACAGCAAACATCTGCAACTTGCGATGTTTGAATAAAGAGCTAAATTTCGACATCTTAGTGCCTCCGATGACTTGAGTATTCTGCATTGATTCAGTGATGTTTTGTGCTTCAATTGTCTGTTTCATAATCGATTTCCATTGTTTCAGGTCAGGGGCTTCCTGACCTGAGTATTTGTTGAGTGTCACTCGGCGAGCTACCGTACGAGATTGGCTAGTGATATTGCCGAGTGAATGGCTGTTCGTTAGCGTTATTTCCCTGCCGCTACGGATGACTTTTCAGGGGACGCTGAGGCCTGCTCAATCGCAGCAAGCACAAGGTCAGTTGATAGAATTTCAGGTAATTCAATCCCCTGCGGTGCACCCGGGCCATAAACCACGTTGAATGGCACCCCGAAACGATTATGGCTTTGCAGGTAGTGAGTTATGGGCTCAGAAGGCGTGGTCCAATCGCCCTTCATCGGCACAATATGCTGCTGTTGCAACAGGCTATAGACTGGATCTTGCAAGATCACGCCAACTTTATTGGCCTTACAGGTAATGCACCAATCGGCAGTCACATCGACAAATACTGTCTTGCCCTGGGCGACCTGCTGATTAATCAATGCTTGATCCAATGGCGTCCAAGCAAGATCCGCAGGTAAAGGTTTAGCCCACTGGTTCGCCGTCATAAATGCGATAACCGCCGACAGTAAAATGCCGATACCTAAGCAGCTCACAATAGCAATCGCGCCATATTTCTTCGCCATAAACACCATAAATATCAGTGTAATGACACCTGCTAACGGCCAGATGTAGAGCACATCAATAAAGCTGGCCAACAGGCTAATCAGCCACAAACTGGTGATGAGCAACATGCCGGAGAAAAACACTTTGACTGTATTCATCCAGCGACCGGGTTTAGGGAAATAACCCGCCACTTGCGGAAATGCCGCCACAATCAACCAAGGGAACGCCATACCCACGGCCAACGCGGTAAAGATGGCAAACAGGCTCAGTACATCGGCGCCCAAGGCGAAGGCGACCGCAGTACCCAAAAATGGTGCACTGCACGGTGTCGCCAGTAGCGTCGCAAACATGCCCTGTAAAAAGTGTCCGCTGTTATTATTGCCGCCCGTCGTCGCCAACTTGGTTTGCACGTTAGAGGGTAAGTTAATCTCAAATACACCTAACATATTGAAGGCAAACACTGTGGTCACCAGCGCCATAAAGCTGATAAACCAAGGGTTTTGGAACTGCACACCCCAACCAATCGCTTGACCCGTGAGCTTAAGCATTAAGATAAAGCCAGCCAGTAACCAAAATGAGGCCAATATCCCCAGCGCTGATGCGATGAACTGTTGGCGGATTTGATTACGCTTCAGATCAGGCGCAGCAACCACTGAACTGAGCTTCATGCCGAGAACGGGTAACACGCAGGGCATGACGTTTAAGATCAAACCACCAATAAGCGCTAACAGAATCATGCCAAATATCGAGGTGCTTGCTTGAGTAATCACCACAGGCTTCACTTCGGCGCTGTATTCCAGTGATCGCTCGCTATCGACTATTGTGACATTCAGCGATTTACCTAAGACTTCAGGCTCACCCAGCCAACTTTGACCGGTGAAAATACCAATCAATTGCTGGCCATTTGCCTCACTTTCGCTTGGCTTTAAGCTCACTAGCTTGAATGTGGTATCTGGCTCACCATCGATAATCACAGTGGGTTGCTGCCAGTTGGCATCATTGAGTCTGACTTCAAGTTGACCTTTGGCGGCATCCCAACCCATTGTCATGGCAGGATTCTGGCCCTCTTGGGTCAACACTTTTTGTGGCACAAGCGACACGGCCTTGTTGTAAGCCAACATGGCATCGGTATCTGCTTGCAGCGCATTGGGCGTGAAATCAAGACTAATCTGATAATCCGTCAGTACACAGATAGTGGTACAGGTCGACAAGGTCATTTTGCCACGCAACTGAGTTGGGGCAGAGATATCATCGACTTTTAGGGTTAAGGGAAAGGTGGTATTACCTTTGTAACCAAAGGTTTGTAATCCCAATAATGAGAATTCCTCTGGCGCTGGCCATCTCCAATCCACTTGCTGTAGATTGCGAGAGCCATCCCAATTGATGGTAGGCGCGATACCGCCTTCCCCAGGACTGCGCCAATAGGTTTTCCAATCGCCCTCGAGTTGTACTTCAAGCACAGCGGGCAAAGTGTTCGTTGCGGGATCAACTTCGCCCGTCAGCATAAAACGTACTTTGGCTGGCGGGTGATTATCGTTAACTAACCATCCTGTCGATGCCGCCATGAGCGACGGGCTCGTCACTATCAAGGCGAGTATCCAGAATCTGGTTAACATGGATTTTAATGTACTCATTTTGTCCCCATTGGCATGAACCGTTCGTTATGCCCTGTAAATGCTTGCTTTACTGCTTAACTCTGCCCCCATTACAAAGGGCGTGATGGCTTAAGAAAAATCAGTGTGATAGCAGGCTTAATTCAAGAAATTTGATCTGAGATAGGATGTGTAAAGCGGACGTTCTGCAGCTGGGTAATGGTCCTTTCAACCGTTAAACGGGTAAGAAAAGCCAACTATCGAGCTAGAGAATGGGCGCCAGAAAAAACTCACCTATCAGTTTGATAAGTAAATTATTTCTATTCTTGAAAGCGACAGAGAGTGAGATGTATTCGCCTAGGTTTAGCCTGATAACCTTGTATGGGTAACAGTGTTATCACGCGGGAGGCGCGGGGAAGTAACGGCAGTAGGAACAACAGGATAAGAAATGGAATGGAACTCGGTGCATCGATACAGGTTCGGATCGATTTCTCAGACAATTCACATTTTTTATGCTCGCTTTTGACCAGCTCAGTACCCGCCGCTTGGGCATCGACGTGACTCGCCATATTGCTTGAAGCTGAGCTGCTGTTTAAAGCTGAACTTGAGTTTAAAACTGAGTTGGCGCTAAAACCAGCACCAGAAAAAGACGTAGCCGACATCGCTTGCGCGCTCGACTCTTTGAGCAACAAGTTAAGTATTCCACTGTTTTGAGTCAAACAGAACAAGGTCAGAATGGTAAACACCATCACGCCCCATAAGTTGCCTGTTTGCTTAGTCGATAACTTAGAAATTTGGATTTCCCTTCGTCTTATTCTTTGATTATAAAGATAAAAATAAACGTCTATTCACAGCTAGCTGCAGATAAGACCGGCGGATTGTAACAATAGTTCATCAACAAGCAAATTATTTTGGCTTGCCTGAAAAATAAATACAGACAAAGCTTATGCTGAAAACCCGCCATCAATCATCAAACTCGCACCTGTAATGTAGCCAGCTTCAGGACCCGCGATAAAAGCGACAAAACTGGCAATCTCTTCGGCTTTACCAAAGCGACCCAGAGCACCCATCGCCTTGATTGGATCAGATGAATCACCGTTATCAGGGTTCATATCGGTATCCACAGGGCCTGGCTGAATGTTGTTCACCGTAATGGCTCTTGGGCCTAAATCCCGTGCTAACCCTTTGGCCAAACCGACTAATGCCGATTTACTCATGCCGTAAATCGCACCACCTACAAACGGAATACGCTCAGCGTTGGTGCTACCGATATTGATGATGCGGCCGCCGTCATTCATGTGTAGCGCCGCTTCTTGGCTCGCCACAAACACACTGCGCACGTTAGTGTTAATTGTTCGTTCCCAGTCTTCTAACGTCAGATTTTCGATGCTATCCCAAATCAGCGTGCCCGCATTATTGACCACAATATCTAAACCACCGAAGTGCGCTTTGGTCTCGCGAATGGCACGACGGATCGCCTCTGGCTCAGTGCTGTCGGCCTTAATGGCAATGGCTTGACCGCCATGGGTGATAACTTCGTCAACAAGCAATTGTGATTGGGCTTCAGATGACACATAAGTGAAGGCAACCGCGGCGCCGTCACTCGCTAAACGCTTAACGATGGCGGCACCGATACCACGGCTACCACCTTGTACAAAAGCCACTTTACCTTGCAGATTATTTGACGATTTCATAGTTAGCTCACTCAATGGATATACGAAAGTATTGTATATAAAAACGTTGTTAATCCATCACAAATTAGCTGCCGCTCAGTGATTAACACCCATTTTCATACTCTGGTCGTAGCTTACGCTATTAACTTACTCTGATTAAGTCATCAAAATGACCATCACTAAGTCGTACAAGGAATTAGTTGCCTTACAATTTGTTGAAAGTTTATCCTTCAATACAAACGCATTTATATCTTAAAACTGAATCGCTAAGAAAAACAGGTTTAAACTAACTCTTTTAAGGGGGATTTATATAATTTAACTTTAATCAAAATACTGACTAATGCTAAAGCAGTGAACATAAAACTCACCATAAATAAGTTTTCGATGCCAATCTTATATATAAACCACCCGGCAAATGCCGATCCAATCGTGATGCCTAAGTTAGAAAATGAAACAAATAAACTATTAGCAAAAACATGTGCATCACCAGCGTCATCCATAATCCATGTCTGACTGACCAATAAACCTGCAGAGTGTACCGCGCCCCAAAAAACGATAATAGCAATCATAAAATAATATGAGAAACCTAAAAAATTTATCATTGCAAATATCACTAAAAGCATTATCGGGTATAACACTACGGCTCTTAGCATATTGGCATTAATTAGATGACCAAAAATGAAATTACCTACTACGCCAAAAATACCAAAACACATCAGCATTGCACTGATTAACTTACCACTCATACCTGTCACTGTGCTCAAATACTCAGCGATATAACTATATGAAGAGAACATTGCAGCAAAGATAGACACGACAGTCATCAAGGATAACCACATAGCAGGGTTTCGTAAGATATTTACCTGCGCTCCAAATGACATCTTAGTTCTTACGGGCATGTTCTCCATCAACAATAAAACACTCACCAGAGCGATAGCACATGCTGTTAGGCCGAAATAAAACGCTGCTGATAAAGAATATTGCTCCGCAATAAATGAACTCACTGGAACACCTAAAACAAGGCCAACTGCAACACCTGCAAATACTCTCGCTGCGGCATTCGCCTGCTCACTCTCTGCAACCATACTGGTAGCGACCACTAAAGTTACCGAGAAGAACACCGCATGGACTAACGCGGGTAAAATACGGAATATCATCATGGTGGAGTATTCTTGCGTATTCGCATACACCAAGTTTGACACCACAAATAATGCAAGTATCCCAGCCAGCACATACTTACGATTCCACCCAGACATAAATAGCGTCACAAAAGGACCAGTGAATGCAACCACAATGGCATAAATACTAACTAAGAAACCAGCTTGTTGAATGTCTACCTGAAATTGTTGAACAACATAAGGTAGCAAACCAATAATAGACAACTCTGTTGTTATGATGCCAAATACCGCTAACGACAGTGAGAATAACAATATGTTTTCTTTTTTCATCATTCAAAACTCTTAGAATATTGGGATCATAAGAAAGCGTTGCAACTTCTAACGACTAAATCTATGGACAATAGATTTGAGGTAAATTAACGAAAAAATAAATGCCGAGCATTTAAATTACTCGGCATTAGACTCGATATGAATACAGTATTTCTGTTACTTAGTATTAAAAAACTTAAGCACTAATGGTTCCACTTGAGTTGGACACTCCTCCATTAGCCAGTGTCCACATCCATCCAATATATGTCCTTCAACTTGAGTAGCGTACTCATTCATTTGGTCAATTTGAGTTTGACCTAAGCTGCCTAGA
The DNA here is from genome assembly GCF_036245925.1 of Shewanella sp. M-Br. Classification (NCBI taxonomy): domain Bacteria; kingdom Pseudomonadati; phylum Pseudomonadota; class Gammaproteobacteria; order Alteromonadales; family Shewanellaceae; genus Shewanella; species Shewanella sp. M-Br. The sequence continues at coordinate 111,338 of NZ_BJBV01000004.1, read as the reverse complement.
CCATTACCCGATATCGCTAACAGTGGCATTTTTAGCTTACCTTGAGCCAATATTTCTTTATTTTGTAGAACCGACTTTGGTAAAGCTCGGTAGTATTCAAATGCTGCATGCAATGTATGAGGCTTCTCATATGATTTTGCATAAAGTCCTAGGAGCTCCTCTGAAAAGGCTTCCGGCTTTTCTGCATGCTTTCGAATAAAATGCGAGAAGAATTTCTTTTCATTACCCGAGACCAAGGTTTCTGGTAAATTGCCATCCGCAGAGAAAAAGCTAAAATGCCAAGCGGTTGATTCCCCTTGAGGTGTGTACGCTGGGAAAGTGTAAATTCTCTCATCTGGGATCACTGCTTCTAAATAGGCCACTTTAGCAATATCCTTTTGATACTTTGCCACCATAGGATAAGTTGCCCATATGCCAATATCATGCGCGACAAGATTAAATGGCTCATCTGGACTAAAACGTTTCGCGAGTGAATAGATATAAGGGGAAACGTCTTCCCCAGTATAAGAGCTGTTAAGCGGATCAGATAACCCTAGACCCGGTATATCAATGGCGATAACTCGATAATTTTTGGCAAGCAAAGGCATAAGTTGATGCCACTCATACCATGATTGGGCAAAACCATGCACCATTAGCAATACTGGGCCACTGCCGCCAGCGACATAGTGCATCTTAATACCATTAACTTCCTCGAAACCGCTCTCAAATCCTGATGGGATAGGGAACTCAGTCGTGGCGTTTACCGTCAACGAAGTGGCCGCTGTACATGCCGCAAACATCAAGTACTTCATTTTTTTAATCATCATTAAACCTTTCAGTGAACCAACTTTAAAATGTCATCAAAACTTATGCTGAAAACCCACCATCAATCATCAAGCTCGCCCCTGTGATATAGCCCGCTTCTGGGCCCGCAATAAAGGCGACAAAGCTAGCGATCTCTTCGGCTTTACCATAACGCCCTAGGGCGCCTATCGCCTTAACGGGCTCAGATGAATCGCCGTTATCAGGGTTCATATCGGTATCCACAGGGCCTGGCTGAATGTTGTTCACCGTAATCGCACGTGGGCCTAAATCCCGCGCTAATCCTTTGGCCAAGCCGACTAATGCCGATTTACTCATGCCGTAAATCGCACCACCTACAAACGGAATACGTTCAGCGTTGGTGCTACCGATATTGATGATGCGGCCGCCGTCATTCATGTCCAGCGCGGCTTCTTGGCTCGCCACAAACACACTGCGCACATTAGTGTTAATGGTTCGCTCCCAGTCCTCTAGCGTCAGGTTCTCGATGCTATCCCAAATCAACGTGCCCGCATTATTGACCACTATATCTAAGCCACCGAAATGCGCTTTGGTCTCGCGGATGGCACGACGAATCGCCTCCGGCTCTGTGCTGTCGGCCTTAATGGCAATAGCTTGACCGCCATGGGTGATAACGTCGTCAACCAGCAATTGTGATTGGGCCTCAGATGACACATAGGTAAAGGCAACCGCTGCGCCGTCACTCGCCAATCTTTTAACAATGGCAGCGCCGATACCACGGCTACCACCTTGTACAAAAGCCACTTTACCTTGCAGATTATTCGACGATTTCATAGTTAGCTCACTCAATAGAGATTTTAAATTGGCTATATAGAACAGCGTTGTTAATCCATCACAATATGGCTGCCGCCCAGTGATTAACGCTCATTTTCATACTGTGGTCGTAGCTTACGCTATTCCCATAACCTGATTAAGTCACTAAAATGACCTTCACTAAGTCCTATAAGGAATTAATTGCCGTGATAAATAATCAATTTGTTGAGATACGCCATTTCGTCACAGTTGCCCAGCTAGGCAGTTTTACCTTAGCGGCGCAGGCGTTAGGCATGACTGGTTCGGCGCTCAGTAAAAGCATAGTGCGCTTAGAAACCCGCTTAGGCACTAAACTACTGCACCGCACCACAAGGCGTGTAAGCTTAACCAATGATGGCGATTCGTATCTCACAGATTGCCAAAATGCCATGGCAATCCTAGACAATGCACAGAGCCGACTCGGCAGCGAACAGCAAATTCCCTCAGGTCGAGTGCGAGTGGATTTACCCGTGACGTTTGGGCGGCGATATATACTGCCAACCCTATTATCACTGTCGCAAAAATATCCCAAGCTCGAGTTATCCATCACCTTTAACGATAGGGCGACAGATCTATTCAATGATGGGATTGATTTGGCGGTGCGTGTCGGACAACTCGGCGACACTGTGGATTTAGTCGCCCGTAGATTAGGAGAACAACGCCGAGTGATCTGCGCATCTCCCGCCTATTTCGCTCGACTTGGCACGCCACAAGGCAAAGAAGATCTCAGCCAGCACCAATGCATTGTCGGCTGGCCGCTTGGGCAGCAACATCGCTGGTTACTTAAAAATGAGGATGGGATCATCGAGGCCTATGACATTCCAGTACGCCACGAAATAGCTGATTGCGAAGCCATTTTAGCGGCCACACTGGCGGGAGTGGGTTTAGCACAAGTGCCGATATGGTTAGTTGAGGACTATCTTAAAACTGGTGAACTTATCTCGGTACTAGACGAACTCGCCAGTGACGACACACCCATCCACTTAATTTGGCTTAAAACTCCTTACCTCCAACCAAAGCTACGAGTGATCATCGAAGCACTGGCCGACTTAGCGAAAGCGCCAAAAAGCAGATTTAAGGCAGGATAAGTAAAAGGCCTCGACTAATCGCGACCTTTCACTTTGGGACTAACGGCTATTTATTTTGATGTACAGATTGGTCATAGAGAGTGATCGCTTTCCTGAGCGCGTCAAAATCCGCCGAACACAAATGCTGCTTTAAGCTATCAAACTTTTCGGCAGGCCAATCGTAGATTTTTAACGCCAGTAACTCAGTAATGACGTCTTTATCAAACCGATACTTGATTAATTTCGCAGGTGATCCCGCCACAATACTGTAGGGTTCGATATTTTGAGTGACGACACTATTTGCGGCAACAACCGCACCTTCACCTATCGTCACCCCAGGCATCAGCATACATCTCATACCTAACCAAGCCCCATCACCAATATGAGTATCACCTTTGCCTACATAGGCCTCCTCGATGAAATCCATAAAGGGATATAAACAAAACCAATCCGCTCTATGCGTATGATTTCCGCCCATTAAGATCACAACTTCGGCAGCGATACACACATAGTTCCCGATATAAAGTTTATCGATAGGCCACTTAGGCTCCCACTCACGGCTCACTTCATCACCATGAAGATATCTCACTGCTGCTCCCTCAAAGCCAGCATCCCAGCAATCACTGTAATAGCTATGTTGGCCTTTGACTATGATATTGGGATTGGTGACCACCTCGTGCAATAACTCAACTTTTGACCAATGCTTGTTCTGCATTGTAAATCCTCTTTATAAACAAAATAATAGATATAAGACATCATGTTATGAGAAGTTTCACATTAGAATAGTCAGTGAATACGCGGCTGTTTTAGCAGAGGAATGAGTTTCATAAAAAAATCACAAGTGGGTATAAAAAAGAAAATAGCCCATAAAACTGAAATATCGACATGAGCTAAGCCGTTGTCACTGAAAGCATACAATGTTCGCGATGAGAAAAATCTTCGCTATTTCATCGCAGCTTTTACATAGACATCGAAACGGTTTTTCTTGGTTTCAATAACCGTATTAGGCTTAACCCCGTCCAAATCTTCGGCATAATCTGGGCGCTTAACGACGACACGTTTAGTTGCTAAGGCTAAAGCTGGGGCTAACAAGCCATCGGCATCTAAATCGGCACCGACTAAGGATTGGAATACACGCATTTCTTTTTTAACAAGGGCCGATTTATCACGGTGGGGGTACATAGGATCGAGGTAAACCACATCCACCTCTTGTGCCAATTTCGATAGTGCTTCTAAGCTAGAACCATGAAATAGGCGCATCCGCTCACGCATCCAATCGCCGATTTCAGCATCTTGATAGGCGCGGCGCAGACCGTCTTCAAGCAATGCCGCAACCACAGGATGACGTTCAACCATAGTTACATTACAACCAAGGCTTGCGAGCACAAACGCATCGCGCCCTAAACCCGCTGTGCCATCGACAACACTCGGTGTTACCCCTTGCTTTAATCCCACCGCTTTAGCGATAGATTGGCCACGACCGCCACCGAACTTACGTCTATGGGCGACGGCGCCAGTCACAAAATCCACCACTATGCCATCGAGCTTAGGCTCATCGCGTTTATGCAGTGATAAAGTATCTGATTCAAAACGCAATTCGAAGGTCGCATTCGCATCGTAGACGAGTTGCCAACGTGCACAAATATCCACAAGTGTTGGGTATTGCTGATTGAAAAAAATCGGGGTCACAGGCTGTCTTCTAACCAACGAAAATGATGGCCATTATGCCTAAAAATCTCGTTTATGAATATGCTAGTAAGCAAAACACATCGCCAAGCTCATCACTGTCTTAGCCAATTTGTCTCAGTACGCCCTTAATAATTCAAACAAGCATCACACTGTAATGTACTGATTTATAAAGGCAGCAATCTATTTGTATAACAGTTTAGTGATTTATGTTATATGTTACGTCCCCAGCCAACCTGCGTGACTTCCGTACGGGATAAGGACTTTTTTTGCTTCAATGGCTAAAAGGTTTTTTGTTTATCAGGGAGCAAGATTTTTTAAATCCTGACAAAACGATATTAAAAACCAGCTTATTGCGGATTATTCTGCTTAGTGGCGCCATCTTGACCACTAGCATAGTGCTGCATAGCTCTTTAATTGCGTATGAGTTAAACCTCACTTTCATTATCAGCATTACGGTCAGTTTTTTAACCGTACTATTCCTGTCTTTATGGTTTACGCGCAAATATTTACTCGTCAGCTCTATCAGCCTGCTGGCGATGGTTATTGCAGCCTGTTTATCTATGCTGTTGTTTATCCCTGACTTCAACTTATCGCAAGTAGGTATTACTTTCTTATATACCTTGCCCTTGATGGCGCTTTTCCTGTTTGGCAGAAAAGTCGCTTTTATTATGATGTGTTTCAACGTATTGCCTTTTTTACTGCTACTGCGTAACCAAAACCTGCCTCCCATTATCGATATTGATATCAGCCTACCTGCGACCCACGCTTATCTAAACGGTTTGCTGTTTATGTTTTTTAATATCTGTATCCCGTTGTCGGCGATGCGTCTGCTAAAAACCCAGAAAATCCATGCGCAGCAAATGATCCAGCATCAAAATGCACTGCAACATACATTAGACCAATATGCTGAAATCTTTGAAAATAATGGTACAGCCTCTTTCTTCTGCAATGAGGATGGAGTCATTCTCAACCTGAATAATGCCGCGAGGGAAATCGCTGGAGAAGTCACACTAAACCGCACTCGCCTATGTGACATTTTTGAACTTACCGAAGATACCAGCACGAATTTACTGGCGGCGTCGTTTCCGACCCATTTAAAGAACAATAACAGCACTAAATATCTGCTGCAGAAAGCCTCATTACAGCACCATGATACTTTGTTGTTTCACTGCCACGATGTCACAGAACAGGCAAACCATGCGATTGAGCTGAGTCGACTTAAAAAGCACCACATCAGCACGCATTTCTATGATTTAGTGACAGGATTACCCAACGAAAATCACTGGTATAACCCAGCGCCAAGCTTGATCCATCAGGAAATGACCGTAGCCTTAATCAAAATTGATAATCTTAGCCAAATTAATGCTGCTTTCGGTATCAGCGTCGGAGATGCCATCCTAAAAGCCTTTGCTATTGAACTCAAAAATCGCTTTGGTCATATCGCAAAAATATACCGATTTAGAGGAGCATCGTTTGCACTCGAGTTTACTAGCCTGCCGCTTATCTCCCCTGAAAACCTAGCGCTACAATTACGCGAGCGTATTCCAACAAACCTACAACTTAAGCAAGAACAACAGACTGAATATCATCTCGAGTGCAGAGTCGGTTGCAGCTCTGGTAATAAAGCCTCACCGCAGCAAGCCGCGGAGCAATGTTTAATTGCCATAAAACAAACCACCCAAGCTAGCCCAGTGATGGTGTATTACATTGGTTTGATTAACAATCTGCTCGAAGCTTCATCGCAAAAAGCCAGAATCCGTGACGCGCTGAAACACAACCGCCTTGAAATGTGGCTGCAACCTAAAGTGATGGCCAATGGCCACATTACTAGCTTTGAAGCGCTAGCCAGAATGTTTGACGAAGACGGCACTATGATCATGCCGAACACTTTTATCCCCATCATAGAGTCATCTCAATTGCAGGCGATTTTTGCGATAAAAGTCTTCAGGCAATTACTACAACTGATCCGTTCTTGGCCTAAGAATGTGCCTCTGGTTAGGATAGCCTTTAATTTATCAGGGCAAGATATTCTGTCGGATCGCTTCTTTAAGGTGTTAATCCAAACCTATATGAATCATCCTGAACTCATCCCATTGTTGGAAATTGAAATTACTGAAACCTCTGTATTTTCAACCCATAAAGAAACAGGCCGACGCCTAAACACCTTAGCTCGCATGGGGGTTTCTATCGCCATTGACGATTTTGGCACTGGCCATGCGTCATTAAGCCAGCTCATTGATATCAGTGCCGACACAATTAAAATCGACCGTTACTTTGTCAGTCAAATGGGCATTAGTGAACGCCATACCCAAATTGTTAACGCCGCCATCCTGTTAGCCAAGAGCTTAAAACTCAACGTCATTGCCGAAGGTATCGAAACCGAAGCCCAGTTATTGCAACTCACTGCGCTAGGATGCGAACAATTTCAAGGTTATTTATTCGGTAAACCCGCACCAGCGAATCTCTGGCTGAAAACCTTTCAAATGCAAACCCCCACACATTGGTTTGCCAATAAAAAGAGCGCCAACTGAGGCATTAAATTTACGCCTAGAAGCATCGCAGGTATAATTGGCGACTGGCATTTGCCTCTCTTTGCTATGTTTGCAAATTACTAGGATCCCCCATGTTAAGTTACCGCCATGGTTATCACGCTGGCAATTATGCCGATGTGTTGAAACACGCCATCTTGCTACAAACCTTGCAGCTGATGCACAAAAAAGACAAACCACTCGTGTATATCGATACCCACGCAGGTGCGGGTGGTTATGCTTTAAGCGATGAATTTGCACAGAAAACAGGTGAATACCTCGAAGGTGTAGCTAAGCTTTGGGATAAAACTGACTTACCACAATCGCTGCAGGACTATGTCGCCGCCGTGCGCCATTTTAATGAAGAAAATCCAGACGAACTCAACTTCTACCCAGGTTCACCCGCCATTATCGACATGGAGCTAGGGCCTAAAGATCGCATGGTCTTGCACGAGCTGCACAGTACTGATTACGTGTTATTGGATGATTATTTCTGCGAAGACAGACAAGTTAAAGTGATCAAAGGTGATGGCCTAAAAGGCCTTATCGCCGCAGTACCACCATTAGAGCGTCGTGCTCTGGTGCTAGTCGATCCTAGCTACGAGATGAAAACCGACTACCAAGATGTGGCCGAAACCCTGATAAAAGCGCACAAACGTTTTGCAACAGGTGTGTTTATCCTGTGGTATCCAGTCGTAAATCGCACTCAGACCGAAGGTATGTTATCGCGCCTCGCCAGCAGTGGCATTAAACGTCAGTTGAGAATTGAACAAGCCATTAAGCCCGATTCAGATGAATTTGGCATGACAGCGGCAGGATTATGGATCATCAATCCACCTTGGCAGTTAGACGAAATCGCAACTGAATTAATGGATTACTTGGGTAAAACACTTGGACAAGTGGACGGTAACATTACTGTAAAATGGGAAGTCGGCGAGTAACCTTCGACTCAAATGGCGGCGATGATCTCCGGATTTTCGCCACTTCATTTCAGCTTATCAATGCGGTAACTAAACGTCCTTCTGCTCGCGGTAACGCTTCAATAAAATTTTCACACGCTCAACATAGGCTTGGGTTTCAGGATAGGGCGGAATGCCATTGTACTGAACCACGGTCGTCGGCCCCGCATTGTAAGCCGCACAGGCCAATGCGACATCACCATTGAACTGTTTTAGCATTTGTGCCAAATACTTACTGCCACCTAATATATTCTCTTCAGGCAAAAATGCATTAGCCACACCCATCTCTTTTGCTGTTTCTGGCATCAATTGCATTAATCCCATGGCGCCAGTTCGCGAAAGTGCACGCGCATTAAAGGCTGATTCCGCGTGGATCACAGCACGGATTAAGGCGGGATCAAGTTGATGCTTATGGGCTGCATGAGAGATCAAGGCATCATAATTAGCGGTAAATAGCCGAATACCATTCCAGTCTATGGTCGAATCGGGACGACAGGCAAAACAGTCATATAACAAAATTTGATACTGGTTATTTGCGGGGGCTTTGTCGGTAAATACGGTGACACCATTAGCTTGTTGGTATTGATAAATTTTGAGTTTTTCTAGACCTTCACTACTCACTATGCCGCTCTGTGAGTACCGTGCCACAATACGCGGCTTAGCTTTTTCGCGCGCCTCCTCAGCATTTGCATTTATCATCAAACTCGAAATCAATAATAAGCACAGGCCTAACACCTCAAATCTGCAGGGCAATGAAAAGGCTGCAAAAGTCAGTGTACGAGCAAGCGCTGAGCGAGTAAGCAACATCAAAGTCCCGTGTACTGATTAAGTTTAAGTACTTCAATAATAGCAAAGAGTTGCTTCATTTCTCGGTTTATCTGACTAAATTCTACTGAAAAGGTTGCGCCATGAAAAATGGACTGCATTTGAAAATGCGTTCTGCGATTCGGCAGGAACAAAGTCAATTTATTGCGGAAAAATGCACATTGAATATTGCCATCGAAATGTTTGGCAAGCTCCTGTAAGCGCTCCATAAATGCCGTATTGAGCAAATAGCGCGACTCGATTTGATCCGTTGAAAACACGTCGAACTCTTTTTCAAATTGCGGATCTTCAAGTTTGACTCGTACCAGTCCCGCATGGCTGTCGGACAGGAAATTCGCTAAACCACCGCGATCCCTCAGCACCACAGTATGACCCATAAACGCTTTATGGCTACTCAGCTCAACCACTAAGCCACGAAACTGGGTTTCCGTGCGGGTCACAGTTCTGCGCCTGCTGGTACTGACATCCAGCTCTTCGACTTGCACATTCTTGGTCAGGGTAAGCTCATTAACCGCCAACTCAACGCCCTTATAGCAGCCTTGTATATAGTCACCGAAGCTGACTTTGTCGTATCGCGGTAATACTTTAGCCGCAACGAGTCGATTCATGTCGAGGCGCATTTCGCGGCTATAAATAAAATCATCGCCGAAATATTTAAACATCAGCGGATAAATATCATTTTGAACCAAATACTTAAACTCACGAGTCGGAGCAAAGCTCCACCAGCATAATCCGACTAAGGCAAGCAATGGCAAAGGCGGGAAATAAGCGCCACCGCTGTAGTAGCCAATAACGGTGAGCAAGCTCAGCTCAAGCACTATCATCAAACTCAAATACAAACGTTTACGCGCCGCCTTAAGGCAAGCCACACGCTTAGTTTCATATTTACGACTGATGGGCGCGATATGTTCTTCGTAATACGCTTCGAGTTGAGGTAGTTCGTCCAAATCCGCAGACAAACCAACAGGCCCCCGATAAGTCCGAATCGGGCTACCTAAAATAAAAGTGATGATATTCATATTGATGTCATAGTATTGCAGGGTGATAACTCACCCTGCACAGCTAAGCTTACAAGTATTCGGCCGCATCTACGGGCGCTTTTGCCGCTTCGCTTACCTCATAGAATGGCATCACTTTAATACTCGCCATAGAAGCGATAATCGAGCCGGGGAAGATTTCTACCGCAGTATTAAGCTCGGAAACTGCCGAGTTGTAAAAACGCCTTGCAGCTGAGATATGTGCTTCGACCTCGTTATAGGTCTGCATCGCCTGCAACATAGTGTTGTCCGATTTGAGCTCGGGATAGTTCTCCACATTCACCATCAAGGTACTCATTTTGTCGTTCAACCGCTCAGCCTGAACTAAATGTTCTTTAACTGCGCTAGGGTCGGCCTTGTTGTAATTATGGCTTAGCAGAGTACGCAATTCGGTGATTTCAGTGAGCAGTGACTTTTCATGCTCCATAAATCGTTTAGCGATTTTTAGAATGTTAGGCACAAGGTCGGCACGCTTGGTCAGCTGTACATCGATACCCGACAAGGCTTCGAGCGCGGTATTGCGCTTTTTGACTAGACTGACGTACCAAAGATAGGTCACGATAAAAATCAGCGTTAATCCCAATAACAATTTTTCCATCTTCCATCCTTAGGTTTCTTATTCTTGTTAATAGGATACAGCTAACCATAAATGAGTGAAAATTTCACCTGCGGGCTGATTAAGACAATGAAATTACTCGCTGGTCAGAGCTGGCGATGTTATCTAACGAGCAATCATCAACGAAGCTGGCCATATTCAACGATGAAAAGTGATCATCTGCATAAAAAACAGCATTTAACCTATAAATTTATCGATATTCAGCTCCGATACAGCAAACAACGTCTATAGTGATATGGCACAACATTAGAGCATCCAATTTTGCTCGTGAATACTGGACTCCTCGAGAGTCCATTTTTTTATCCTAATTTTCGCCCTCCTCACTTCAACACAGTCAATAGCAACATTTAAGTTTCAATTAAAACTTAACAATCATACTTTGCCGCTAATTTTTTAACTTTTACCTTAGCTTTCACTCCGAGTCTTGCACCTAGAGTTATCCCCTCAGCCACATCATCCACAATCGGCCGTCGGCAATGTCTCGAGTCTGTTATAGGGTCCAAATATTGCGCTGCGTAAAGGTCGACATAAAGGAAGGACGATGAGTTTTAATTCCGGCGATATTCCTCCAAAAAAAGCTTCTGAACCCAATCCACAACAGGGCGATATCAGCTCTAGTGGTTGGTTTGTACGTTTTCTCAATATTGTTGAACGCTTAGGCAATCTGCTGCCCCATCCAATCACCTTATTCGCACTGTTCTGTGTTGCCGTGGTCATTATTTCAGGTATTGCGGGCTACTTTGGGTTAACCGTAGTCGATCCTAGACCTATTGGCTCACACGGCCGCAGTGCCGACGGTTTAATCCATGTGGTGAGCCTGATGAACGCCGAAGGTTTGCGGATGATAGTCTCGCATCTAGTGACCAACTTTACTGGCTTTACGCCGCTCGGCACTGTGCTCGTGGCGCTACTCGGCGTCGGGATTGCCGAACGCTCTGGCTTATTATCTGCGGCTATGCGCGCCTTAGTCATGGGTGCCTCTAAACGATTAGTCACTGTGACCATAGTATTTGCCGGCATTATGTCTAACACCGCTGCCGAGCTTGGCTATGTGGTACTTATCCCTATGGCGGCGATGATTTTCCACTCCCTTGGCCGCCATCCACTTGCAGGTTTAGCTGCCGCTTTTGCCGGGGTTTCAGGAGGTTATAGCGCTAACTTATTGCTTGGTACTGTCGATCCCTTGCTATCGGGCATTACCGAAGCAGCGGCGCGCATGATAGATCCTCAATACAACGTCGGCCCAGAAGTAAACTGGTACTTCATGTTTGTCTCCACCTTTGTGATCACTTTCCTTGGCGCCTTTGTCACAGAGAAAATCGTCGAACCTAAGTTAGGTCAATACCAAGATGATGATGCAGACGAAACCGTACTGCAATCGATGGAGAGCATCAGTGCTATTGAGAAACGCGGCTTAAAATGGGCTGGGTTATCTATGTTAGTGCTCGCGGTTATTTTAGCGATTTCAGTCGTACCAGAAGGCGCACCGCTGCGCCATCCTGAAACCGGTCTCATCTCAGGTTCGCCATTCCTCAAGGGCATAGTCGCCTTTATCTTTATCTGTTTTGCCATACCGGGCTTTATTTACGGCAAAGTCGTGGGCAGCATCAAAAATGATAAAGATGTCATCAATGCCATGTCCCACAGCATGAGCACTATGGGCATGTATATCGTCCTCGTCTTTTTCGCCGCACAGTTTGTCGCCTTCTTCAACTGGAGTAATTTAGGCGCAGTATTGGCGGTGTTAGGTGCCGATGCACTGCAATCCATAGGCTTGACGGGCCCGATCGTATTTTTGTTCTTTATTATGCTCTGCGGCATTATCAACTTGATGCTTGGCAGTGCCTCGGCCCAGTGGGCCATTACCGCTCCTATTTTTGTGCCTATGCTGATGCTGGTTGGTTATGCGCCCGAAACGATTCAAGCGGCGTACCGTATTGGGGATTCGGTGACTAACTTAATCACACCTATGATGAGCTACTTTGGTTTGATTTTAGCGGTTGCCTGTCGTTACCAGAAAAACCTAGGGATAGGTACGCTGATCGCCACTATGCTGCCGTACTCGCTCGTGTTTTTCGTGGGTTGGACAGCGTTCTTCTTCCTGTGGGTATTTGGCTTTGGTCTGCCCGTTGGGCCGGGAGCCGCGACTTACTACACGCCTTAACCGCAATAAAAAGGGCGTCGATGATGAAGTCGACGCCCTTTCTTTATTCAATAGCTTTAGTCGTATAGCCATTCCATTAACAGACTGCAGATCATCAAAAAAATACCTAGATTAAACACATAGGTCTGTAGGGTAGATTTTAATGTCGTGTCCTCAGCTTGCGATACTATCTGGCTCACTGACATAAAAAATAATTGAGGGGCTAGCCCCATGCCCACAAATAACACAGCAGCACCGACACAGCGAGTTAACTCTGGTAGTACAAGCTCCTGCAAGTAAAATGCATAAACGCCATAGGCCAAAAATGCCAGCGCTATGCCATGGCATATCATTCCCACGATAAGTTGCTTAGTGGCAAGATTACCCCACGAAAACACCATGTCACTCCTACACTCAGCTTAACCAGAACTATTGATACTATTGGGAGCGAAGTTTATCTCGCTTACGATTAATCTGCACCCACACAAACCAACCAAATAAAATACCGCCAATGGGATAAATATAGAGCGCTCTTTGCAGTTCCGCCCAGAATGGATCGCCCGAGATAAAATAATGTATTAAGGCGACCACGAGGGACGTCAGCATACCCCAGAAAAATACGCCAAAGACCAAAATGACGTACATCTTACCTTTAGCAATGAGTGCATCTAGTTTTTGCAATTCCAACGCAGCATCATCCATGTTTCGTCCTCTTAACTGCCTCAGCGCAATATGCCAGAACTCGCGCACAGTGCCTATCCATCTTTATAACTAACAGCATTAAAATAACAAAAAGCCCTGCAATTGCAGGGCTTTAGTTTAGAAGTTTAGAAACGATCGAGCTTATTCAGCTGAGTTTGGCTTCTGTTCTTTACCTTTCTTCTCGCGCTTACTGAAGAGACGCTCCACTATCACGAAGAATAATGGTACGAAGAAGATCCCTAGGAAAGTCGAGCTCATCATACCGCCGAGTACACCTGTACCAATGGCGTTTTGACTACCAGAGCCTACACCGGTACTGATAGCTAACGGCACAACACCCAGACCAAAGGCTAGAGACGTCATTAAGATGGGGCGAAGACGCACACGCACCGCATGTAAGGTCGCCTCAACTAAGCCTGAACCTTTCTCATAGAACTCTTTAGCGAATTCCACAATCAAGATGGCGTTCTTAGTCGCTAACCCTACTGTGGTTAACAGCCCCACTTGGAAGAACACGTCGTTTGGCAAGCCGCGACCATTCATTGCAATCAAGGCACCGATGATCCCGAGCGGAACCACGAGCACAACTGCAAAGGGTACCGACCAGCTTTCATAGAGTGCTGCCAATACTAAGAAGACCACTAAGATCGACAGAGCATACAGCGCTGGCGCTTGGTTACCCGATAGACGTTCTTCATACGATAGACCGTTCCACGCGACACCAAAACCAGGAGGAAGCTGCTTGGCTAAGTCTTCCATAATTGTCATAGCTGCACCGGTACTGAAACCAGGAGCCGTGGCACCCTGAATGCTCATCGATGGTAAGCCGTTAAAGCGTTCTAAACGTGGAGAACCGTATTCCCATGCACCAGTGGCAAACGCAGAGAATGGCACCATGTCACCCTTGTTATTGCGCACGTACCAAGAATCTAAATCTCCCGGTTGCATACGATACTGGGCATCACCTTGCACATATACTTTCTTCACGCGGCCACGGTCAATAAAGTCATTCACATAAGAACCACCCCAAGCCGTTGCAAGCACATTGTTCACATTAGTGATTTCAATGCCTAACGCGCTCAACTTAGCGTGATCTACATGTAATTGATAAATTGGCGCATCTTCTTGACCGTTTGGACGCACACCCACCAGATTTGGATTCTGTGCCGCCATACCAAGCAGTTGATTACGTGCCGCCACTAACTTCTCGTGGCCTTGGCCGTTCTTATCCTGCAGGTACATGTCGAAACCGTTCGCCGTCCCCAACTCGATTACCGCAGGCGGTACGAAGGCGAATACTAAGGCATCTTTCATCTGACCGAACACACCCATAGCACGACCAGCAATAGACTTCACGTCCATACCAGGCGCTTCACGTTCAGACCAATCCTTCAAACCAACGAAGGCGATACCCATGTTTTGCCCTTGACCCGCAAAACTGAAGCCCGCCACGCTAAACACCGACCTCACGCCCTCCTCAGCCATAAAGTGATCAGACACTTTCTCCAATACTTTTAAGGTACTTTCTTGAGTTGAGTTAGTCGGCAAAATGGCTTGCGTGAACAAAATACCTTGGTCTTCATCTGGTAAGAACGCCGTAGGCATACGGATAAAGATCCAACCCACTGCAATAACCAGCACAACGTAAATCGCCATCACTCTAAAGCCGCGCTTGATGATCCCAGCAACGCTCGACTCATAACGATTAGTCAGTTTATCGAAACTACGGTTAAACCAACCAAAGAAGCCAGTTTCGATATGAGCATGGCCCTTCTTAATCGGTTTGAGCATAGTCGCACAAAGTGCAGGTGTTAAAATCAAAGCAACTAGAACAGACAACGCCATCGCAGATACGATAGTGATAGAGAACTGACGATAAATAACCCCCGTTGAACCTGACATAAATGCCATAGGGACAAACACTGCGGAGAGGGTCAGACCGATACCGACTAAAGCACCGGTAATTTGATCCATCGACTTACGCGTCGCTTCAAGTGGACTTAAGCCCTCCTCGGCCATTACCCGCTCGACGTTTTCCACCACCACAATCGCATCGTCCACCAACAAACCAATGGCGAGCACCATAGCAAACATGGTTAAAGTGTTAATCGAGAAACCCGCTAACGACAGAATCGCAAAGGTTCCCAGCAATACCACAGGTACTGCAATAGTCGGGATCAAAGTTGCGCGGAAATTTTGCAAGAAGAGGTACATGATGATGAACACTAGTACAATAGCTTCAAGCAAGGTATGTACTACACCTTCTATCGATTTTTCAACGAAAGGCGTTGTATCGTATGGATAAACAACTTCTAGCCCTTGCGGGAAGAAAGGTTTCATCTCAGCAATTTTTTCACGAACAGCTTCAGCAGTATCAAGCGCGTTAGCACCCGTTGCCAGCTTAATCGCTAACCCTGTCGCAGGTTGACCGTTATACAGTGACACCACAGCATAACTTTCAGAACCTAATTCAACCCGTGCCACATCGCTTAGGAAGACGTTTGCGCCTGAAATATCCGATTTAAGGATAATTTTGCGGAACTCTTCCGCCGTTTGTAAGCGGCTTTGAGCCGATACCGTTGCGTTCAACTCTTGGCCAGCCACAGAGGGCGCGCCACCTAACTGTCCAGCTGAAACTTGAGCGTTTTGAGAACGAATCGCAGCGATAACGTCTAAACTGGTCAAGTTGTATTGAGTCAATTTCAACGGATCTAGCCATATACGCATCGCATATTGGGCACCAAACAGCTGAATTTCACCTACACCCGGTACGCGACTCATAGGATCTTGAATGTTCGCACCAACATAGTCGGCGATATCGCCTTTATCTAACGAACCATCGGTCGATACGAAACCTAATACCATTAAGAAGCCTGAACTCGACTTGTTAACGTTAACCCCTTGCGCCTGCACCTCTTGCGGTAACAGGGTCATAGCGCCCTGTAACTTGTTCTGCACTTGAACCTGTGCAATATCCGGATCGGCTTCAGCGTTAAAGGTTAAAGTGATCTCAGCATTACCAAAACTGTCACTGGCGGAGGCGATATAACGGAGGTGATCGATACCCGTCATACGTTGCTCAATCACCTGAGTCACAGAATCTTCAACAATCTTAGCGGAAGCGCCAGGATAGTTAGCACTGATCACCACGGTCGGTGGTGCAATGTTAGGATATTGGGACACTGGCAGCGAGCGGATCGAAAGGATCCCCGCCAGCATAATAATCAAGGAGATCACCCACGCAAAGATGGGGCGATCAATAAAAAAACGTGCCATAGCTATGCCCTATTGTGCTTGCGTTTCAGAAATAACTTTGGTGGTTACTGGAGCGCCGGGACGAACTTTCTGTAATCCTTCCACAATCAACTTGTCGCCCACAGTTAAACCAGAAGTGACTCGCCATTGGTTGTTAATCACTTCTGCGGTCGTCACTGTTTTCGCTTCGACTAAACCTTGGTCATTCACCACCATAGCCACAGCTTCACCCTTAGAGTTACGCGTAATCGCTTTTTGTGGAACCAAGATAGCCTGTGGATCAGTGCCCGCATTTAACATAGCGCGAACATACATGCCAGGTAACAAGATACCTTCAGGATTAGGGAATTCGGCGCGCAGAATAACTGAGCCAGTGTTTGGATCCACGCTCACTTCAGCGAACTGCAACTTACCCGGATGACTATATTGAGTGCCATCTTCAAGCAATAATTTCACGTCTGCATTTTCTGAAGCTTGTAGCTTACCTTGCTGCAACTTAGCTTTAAGACGTAACAACTGAGCACTCGATTGCGCGATATCCACATTGATAGGATCAAGTTGTTGAATCGTCGCCAGCGTTTGGCTTTGGTTGGCAGTCACTAACGCCCCCGCAGTCACACTCGATTTACCGATACGACCAGAGATAGGTGCTAATACTTCAGTATATTGCAGGTTGATTTTAGCGGTGTTAATCGCAGCTTCAGCCACGGTAACATTTGCCAATGCTTCTTTATAAGCCGCTTCAGCTTCATCGAACTCTTGCTTACTGATGGCGTTGGTTTTTACCAATTGCTGATAACGTGCCGCCTTAGCTTTTGCTGAGGCTAAGCCCGCATTCGCTCTGGCTAAATCAGCATTGGCACTCACTAAAGCAGCTTTATAAGTTGAAGAGTCAATCTGATACAAGGATTCACCCTGTTTCACATTGCCACCTTCAACAAAACTACGCTTAGTGATAATACCGTTAACCTGTGGACGAACTTCAGCCTCGAGGAAAGCTTTACTGCGTCCTGGTAATTCCACCTGAATCACTTGTGGCTGGGCAACAACATTAAGGATTCCCACTTCCATACTACGTGGACCAGCCCCCGCCTGAGCGCTCTCTTCTTGAGGGCTGCAAGCTGCCATCCATAACGCCACGCTTATAACTGAGGCAAGTTTAATTGTCTGCCGCATGAGAACTCCTTCAAATATTAACTGCCCACATACCAGTACACTTATTGCGCTGACACGAGCCGTAATTGTAACTAAAATCAAATCCGTTATTTATCTCATAGCCTATATGAATCAACAAGGAAGATAACGAAACTAAATTGTAAACTAATGAAAATTTTCACTCATTCAGCATTACTATATTCATCGAATTGTTATTCGATTTAAAAAATCGGTTAACTTTGAGTGGCATTGTTAGGGGGATATGCCGTAAAACACCCAATAAGCCTACTCCATATTGAATATGTTGCAAATCTGTTCATATTCTAGACTTGCGGCAGGCCAAGGCCCACAGCTCAATGACGTTAGCTTAACCGTCACTTGTTGCAATAATTTGTACATAGAGACGAAAACGCAGCGCGCTTGTTTTTACTCAGGCCACTCTCAGCATCAAGTCGTTAAAAACGACCCTATCAAGACTGACAATACCGAAAGAGAGTAAGCAAAGAGCTGGCTTCAGACTGCTTGTGCGTAAAAACATGAATACATCCGATAGCGGATTGCTGTGCAGTTTATTACATCTACTATTTGTGCACGGCTAAAATGCAGCGCCAGCGTTATGAGTCAACGCCATACAATTAAACAGTCACAAATAATAGCTAGCGGGCTATTTTAGTGGTTACCCCAAATCGGAGCAAACCCGAAATTCAGATTAATACCCCATTAAATGAAACTCAGACTCCCACAAATAATGCTTCTGTAATGACAAATATTGCTAGCAAAGCAATATTTGTCTATTAAAACTAATTTGTTCATCTTCAATCACAACTTAACAGGACTAAATTCGATTATCGCCCACGCTGCAAGCCAAAATGCGGCTGATATCAGCCAAACAACGACCCGACTCCTGTTGCCACTGATTAAATACGGCTTGCACTTGTTTAAGCGCCGTCTGCGACGTAAAGCCCGCATCAACTAATTTGTGCGCTTTAAAATAATCTTGCACATCATCGGTTAACAAAAAGGTATCTTTGCCAATGCCGCGCAGAAAATAGGGACCCGTATTGCCGCCCAATCGAGTACCTCGTTTCTTCAACAACGCCCACAACCCGATAATATCCTGCGTCGGCCAAGCGGCGATCAGCTGCGCCAAACTGCCATGTTCGCGAGCAACATCATGGATCATCAGAGCATTATCATAAATGGCTTGAGTCTTTTTAAGATGGCGAATCAAGGTCGCATCACTTGCCCGCGCTTGAATTTGCTCAGGCGATAACATTAATACTTTATGCGGTTCGAACCCAAAGAAAGACTTCTCATACTCGGGCCATTTGTTAACAACCACCCGCCATACAAAACCACTTTGAAACACCTGACGGCTCATCGCCGACAATAATTCAGCATCCCGATATTGGCGAATTTCATCATCAGACAGGCAACCAGACAATAAGGCTTCGAGTCCAGCAGGTCCGCCTTTGCGCTCACTGGCTCTGGCATAAATAGATGAAAAATGCTCTAACTGGCTCATATTATTACCTTTAAAATGATTAAATCCCGACACTTTCTATATGGGCTCATAATACCGATTTTTATCCCTGATGGATCACTTGGCTTTGCCAAGAAAAATTGTGTTTATTCCAGCATTTTTTAAAAAAACTCTTACAGCAAGCGCTTCAATTACGACTAAAGTTAAAACGTAAAGTCCGTAAAAGACTGGGTTTGGAGTGAGTGCCTATGGAGCTTTTTTATCACCCGTTATCACGCTATTCACAGAAAGTGCTCATCGCACTTTATGAAAAGCAGGCCAACTTCTATCCCAGAATCATAGATCTACGCGACCCTTTGTCTCGCAAGGAATTTCACCAACGTTATCCGCAAGCGCGAATCCCCCTGCTTAAAGCCCAAAATGAACAGCTGATACCCGAATCCAGCATTATTATCGAGTACTTAGATAGGCATTTTGAAAACAGTACCCAGCTGCTGCCACAAGAACCACAACGCAACTTACAGGTACGTTTGTTCGATCGCATCATAGACAATGATATTAACAACCCATTATTTCAATTAGAAAAGTTAAAGCATATAGAAGACAGCAATGAATTCGAAATCAAACAATTAGAGAAGCAACTACTGACACAGTTTCAACGCTTAGACGCGCAACTCACACAACATCATTGGGTCTGTGGCGACAGTTTTACCTTAGCCGACTGTGCACTAATCCCTTGTTTAAGCTATAGCTTCCAACATCTAAACCTGTTGGATTTAGATGAAATCGTTCGCTATTGGCAACAGGCACAACTGCGTGGCGCTTGGATGTTAGTACAAGAAGAGGTGTTACTGGCTGAGATGGAGGAAACGGCAGGAATAAGAGGCATACCTTAGCGAGTAAGTCATGCCTCAACACAATCACATATTGCGTTCTTTCTTCAACTGCAAAAACGCTTTCCACTTCACGACTTCGGGCGGCAACTCAGGTGCAGCATCGGTATAACCCGCCTCTTTCACTAACACATCTAGCGGCACTTGCTTACCTTTGCACACAAACACACCGCGCACATGAACGATACAATGTAGGCCACGTTCGCTCACAAAGCGTTGTTCAATATAGAAATATTTTTCATCCCAACCGACGACTTTGGTTTCAATCTCAAAGGTTTTAAGCGGCTTAATATCGCGAATATAAGTAAATTCGGCGGCGTTGACTATCGGCATCCACTTCAACTTTAAGAAACGTTTCAGCAGACCCATCTCAGCCAACATATAGGTCCGCGCCAGATCCATAAACGCGGGATAGCGAGAATTAGTGAGATGGAAATTGATGTCGCAATCGCTCGGTAAAGCACGATAAGTGATACGGCTTGTCCCTAGAAAATCGATCTTACGACAATGGCGCGTGCGCCAGAATAACAACCAAAACAAACGAAAATACAGATTCATAACGCGCCGCCCTTGAAATAAGAGCCACAGGCTAACAGAGGTCATACCACAGGGCAAGCGGGATATAGCTCACAAAAAAGACGCCCTAAGGCGTCTTTTTATCGTTCGATTAAGCTAAATACCCTCAAATAATCATCCCATTAAAATGGGCTGATTTATCAAAACTCACAATTGCTTATGCAGCAATACCTGAATGTCTTAACAGGGCATCGATATTCGGCTCGCGCCCCATAAACTGTTTGAACAAGTCCATAGGTTCGGCTGAGCCACCCATTTCGAGGATATTGTGCAGGAAGCGACGACCCGTTTCAGGGTTAAAAATACCTTCCTCTTCGAAGCGGGAAAACGCATCCGCCGACAGCACTTCAGCCCATTTATAGCTGTAATAACCTGCGGCATAACCACCCGCAAAAATATGGGCAAATCCATGTTGGAAACGGTTAAAATCCGGCGGTGTTAATACGGCCACCTGACGACGCACTTCGTCTAAGGTTTCTTGAATGCGCGCGCCTTTAGCGGGGTCGTATTCGTGGTGCATTCTAAAATCGAACAACGAGAACTCGAGTTGGCGCAGCATCATCATGCCAGACTGGAAGTTTTTCGCCGCCAGCATTTTATCTAACAAGGCTTTAGGTAATGGCTCGCCCGTTTCGAAGTGGCCAGAAATTTCGGCCAAGGCTGCTTCCTGCCAGCACCAGTTTTCCATAAATTGGCTCGGCAACTCGACCGCATCCCAAGGCACACCATTGATGCCCGACACGCCTGCAACATCGATTTTGGTCAGCATATGGTGGATACCATGGCCAAATTCGTGGAACAGGGTCGTCACTTCATCGTGGGTAAACAGCGCAGGTTTGCCATCGACTGGACCATTAAAGTTACAGGTCAAATAAGCCACTGGCTTTTGCAATCCATTGGCGGTTTGACGGCGCACACGGCAGTCATCCATCCAAGCACCACCACGTTTACCTGTGCGGGCATATAAATCGAGGTAGAAACTGCCTCTGTGTTCGTCAGTTTCGTCGAAAATATCGAAGAAACGCACGTCTTTATGCCAACGGTCAAAATCCTTTTGCTCAAGGATTTTAAGGCCGAACAAACGCGATACTGTATAGAACAAACCCGAGAGCACTTTATCTTCGGGGAAATACGGACGCAGGATTTCCTGTGAAATCTCATACTTATGCTGCTGCAACTTCTCAGCATAGAAACTTAAGTCCCAAGAGGCCATTTCAGTCACGCCATATTCGGCCTCGGCAAACGCTCTCAGCTCAGCCAGTTCTGCCTTAGCTTGATCCTTTGAGCGCAGCGCTAATTCATTTAAAAATGCCATCACCTGCGCCGGTGTTTCAGCCATTTTCGTCGCCAGAGATTTGTCAGCAAAACTATCAAAACCGAGTAACAATGCGAGTTCGTGGCGCAAAGCAAGAATTTCGTCCATCAGCGGGCTGTTATCAAACTCTCCGGCATTGGGACCTTGATCTGAAGCGCGAGTGACAAACGCACGGTAGCATTCTTCCCGAAGACTGCGGTTTTCGCTGTAGGTCATGACGGGTAGATAAGAGGGAAAATCTAAGGTAAATAACCAACCTTCTAGCTCACGCGACTGCGCCATCGCTTTAGCGGCGGCTTTGGCAGACTCAGGCAAACCAGCAAGCTCAGCTTCATCAGTGATCAACTTAGTCCAAGCTTGCGTCGCATCCAGTAATTGATTCGAAAAACCACTGGTGAGTTCAGAAAGACGTTTTACAATCTCGCCATAACGCACTTTTTGCGCGTCATCTAAGCCAATACCCGATAGTTCAAAGTCGCGCAGGCTGTGCTCTATCACCATCTGCTGGGCTTGGCTCAATTGTGCAAATTCATTGGATGTTCGCAGCGCTTTATAGGCTTGATACAAACCTTGGTGTTGGCCAACGTAAGTGCCGTATTCCGATAAAAGAGGTAAACAAGCATCATGGGCGGCACGCCACTCATCTGTGCTAGTCACTGAATTCATATGAGAAACGGGCGACCAAATTTGGCTTAGCTCATCGTCAACCTGTTCTAATGGCGCGACCAAGTTGTCCCACGTAAAAGGACCTTGGTTCTGCAGCACTTCATCAATCTTAGTGCGGCACTGAGCAATGGCATGCTCAACGGCGACTTGAATATGTTCCGGTTTAATCTGTGAAAAAAGCGGTAATTTTGCGCCGCTAAGCAAAGGGTTGCTCATATTGACTCCTCAACAATCTGTATCTGTTATAAATAAGGGCTAATGGCCTATTTATCAAGGCGAGAAAACCGATTGTCCCCTTCGAACGCCTTACTTAACCCTATTTCCCTTGAAAAAAAGTGAACTAGTTCGCATTTAGGATTTACGTTTTATTTACCTACACATTGTTGCAATCTCGATCGCAAATCGAATCAATTCGCATTAATGTTTGTATGTGGGCAAGGTATTATCTGCATAACTAACGTACCTCGACCAAAATCAGCAAAAATATGGCAACACACTCAGTGAAACTTATCGCCAGCGTCCTCTGCACATTAGGGATCAACTGCCTTAGTCACAACGCAGTTGCTAATGAGGGCCTAGAACAAGTCGATAGTATTTCAAACACCATATTACCCCGCCAGATAACAGAACCTTTGGCGGTGACGCTGGATTTAGGTTGGGACAGCAAATATGTCTCACAGGGTCGCAATAACTTGCAAAATGGGGGTATTTATTGGCTCAATGCTACCGTTCAGCACGGTAACTTAACCACTTATGCCTTAGTCGGACGCGGTGATAGCCAAGCCTATACAGAGTGGAATATCGGCCTTGAATATGGGTTCAACTTAGCCGAAAACCTAGAGGCTAATCTGGGATATCAGCGCATTGAAGGCTATAGCAATAGCCGCTGCCAAGATAACGAGCTATTTGCAGAACTCGCCTACAGCGCCACAGCTTGGTTGGTACCATCGGTGAGTTATGTCTATTCCACAGAGGCGGCAGGCTACTTTGTTGAAGTGAGTTTGCACAGTTATTGGAATATCACAGACCAGTTCAGCCTCACGCCCTATATCACTCAAGGGTTTGATTTTAAATACCGCACAGAAGAACACGATGGCAGTAATAACCTGCAGTTTGGCCTCGAAGCGAATTATCAACTGACCCCAAGCATGAGTATTAGCGGACACATTAGCCACAGCATTGCCCAGAGTGATATTGAGCAAGAAACCTCAGCCAATGGCGATATGAGTTCACAGGATCAAACCTATGCTGGCATCCACTTTGCGATAACATTTTAACGTCGTTTTAGCTCTGTGTTTCTAGCGCCGTATTGCAACCTTCCTCTGTCAATTTATCCCGTGACATTTGGCAAAAACAAAGCTCACTAACTAAACTCAAAATGTCGACGGAGCGACTCACTATTCACATCGATTTTGCCGAGGAACAGGGAATGTTAACGCATCATTTCTATCTTATCCGAACCGCTGTCATTACCTTGCCCCTGCTTTTTATCCAAGTTACAAGCTCGACTAATGCGCAACAGGTATCTGAACCTGAACCGAGTCTAGAATCCTTAGCGCAACCGACACAAACCGCACCTTTGCCCCTAGGCACTTTGCTCGACAATGAGGGCAAGCCGATTAATTTGCCTAACCAAGTGCAAAGTGCGTTCGAGTATTCGCCCCCCACTGTCACACCCGCAGAGCCATCCAAAACCACTAAATCAACTAAAGCCACTCAATCGAACAAAGCCGCTAAGAGTAAAAAACTCAGTCGCAAACAACAACTCGCTAGTCGTGAACATGTCGCCAATGATCCTAATTGCCGTTGGCTCGATAAACGTATGGATCAGCTAGAGTCCCTTCTCGGCAACAAGCAAGATAACGCTGCTAAGCATCAAGCCGATGAACTCAGCGCCCGCCAAAAGGAGTGGCAATGTTTGAAATGTGGTGCAGAAGGCCCAGCTCAAAACGATCACTCTAAGTGCCAATATCGCCGCGAAACAGCCACGCGATAACAACTGAATGCAACTTTAGGAGTATTTTTATTAAAAGCAATGCCTTATACGTTAGTGATGCAATAGGCTGGTCTGTTACCGCAAAGCCCCCTACAATGACCTTCTGCTGTAAAGCATCTCATCCTTGAAGTAAGACGGAGAAACTCATGGCTCAACATTTTGACTATATCTGCCTAGGCGCAGGCAGCGGCGGTATCGCCTCAGCAAACCGAGCGGCAATGCGTGGTGCTAAGGTTCTACTCATCGAAGCCAAACACGTGGGTGGCACCTGTGTAAACGTAGGTTGTGTGCCCAAAAAAGTCATGTGGTATGGCGCCCATGTTGCCGAAGCGATGAACCTTTACGCCAAAGATTATGGTTTCGACGTCACTGTTAATAAATTCGATTGGAATACTTTGGTCGAAAACCGCGAAGCCTACATTGGTCGCATTCACGATGCCTATGGCCGTGGTTTTGCCAACAATAAAGTGACGCTGTTAAATGGCTACGGCCGTTTTGTGGATGGCAACACCATCGAAGTGGACGGCGAACATTACACCGCCGATCACATCCTCATCGCCACTGGCGGCGCACCGACGATTCCGAACATTCCTGGCGCGCAATACGGTATCGACTCCGATGGTTTCTTCGCCCTACGCGAGCAACCTAAGCGCGTTGCCGTTGTTGGCGCGGGTTATATCGCTGTTGAAGTCGCTGGCGTGTTACACGCTCTGGGCAGTGAAACTCACTTATTAGTGCGTAAACATGCGCCGCTGCGTAACTTTGACCCTATATTAGTCGATGCTCTCGTCGATGCGATGGCAACCGAAGGCCCGACATTACACACCCATAGCGTACCAAAAGCCGTGGTTAAAAATGCCGATGACAGCCTGACATTAAACTTAGAAAACGGTGAAAGCATTACAGTCGATTGCTTGATTTGGGCAATTGGCCGCTCACCTGCAACAGGCAATATCGGCCTAGAAAATACCGAAGTGCAATTAGATAGCAAAGGCTATGTCATCACTGATGAGCAGCAAAATACAACTCACAAAGGGATTTACTGTGTCGGCGACATTATGGCGGGCGGCGTAGAGCTCACCCCTGTTGCGGTTAAAGCGGGCCGTTTGTTGTCCGAGCGTTTATTTAACGGTATGACAGATGCCAAAATGGATTACAGCCTGATCCCAACAGTTGTATTCAGCCATCCACCTATCGGCACTATGGGCTTGACCGAACCTGAGGCCCGTACTCAATACGGCGACGATAACGTCAAAGTGTATACCTCGACGTTTACCTCCATGTACACAGCCGTTACGGCCCATCGCCAAGCCTGTAAGATGAAGCTAGTCTGCGCTGGCAAGGACGAAAAAGTCGTCGGTATTCATGGTATTGGTTTTGGTATGGACGAAATCCTTCAAGGTTTCGGCGTCGCCATGAAAATGGGCGCGACTAAGGCCGATTTCGATGCTGTGGTGGCTATCCACCCAACGGGCGCGGAAGAGTTTGTTACTATGAGGTAGAAGCGATTTTCGCTTTGATTTCATCATATTTAGGGCCAGCTAATGCTGGCCCTAATTGATCACAGATAACATAAAACCATTAACTCTCACGCGACTTTCCTATAATCTCGACTGAGTACTTTGCATTTTAAACACCTAGCGCGGTTATCGCTGCGCTACTGTCATCGGGATGAATAGCGTAATGCTTAAAGAACTCGCGTTCGATGGTTTGTTATTTAGTCCATTAATTATCTTTATCCCCTTAGCTTTTCTGCTTTCCTGCATCACTCGCTTGGTACTCTATCAAACTGGGCTCTATCACAAGCTGTGGCGCGCAGCTTGGTTCGAAGTTGGGCTGTTTATCTGCTATCTGGCTTTGGTCATTTACTTGCTTGGGAGTTGATTGTTCATGGGAAAAATCTTTCGTATCAGCCTCACCCTCATTGTGGTCGCGGTTGCAGGTATCGCCGGACATTGGATATGGTCGCACTACCTTTATTCTCCTTGGACCCGCGACGGCCGAGTTCGCGCCGAAATCATTACCATAGCGCCAGATGTATCAGGTTGGGTAAACCAACTGAATGTAAAAGACAATCAAGTCGTTAATAAAGGTGATGTATTGTTCACAGTGGACGATACCCGCTACAAAGCCACCATTGCCGAATTGAATGCCAAAGCAGAAAGCCAAAAATTGGCATGGGAACTGGCAAAACATAAATACAAACGCCGTATCGGTTTGACCAACGCCAACTTAGTCAGCAAAGAAACCTTCGACGAAGCCTTTATCAATACCGAACTGGCAAGAACCAGTTATGAACTCGCACAGGCACAATTAAATACCGCCAAAATTGACTTAGCGCGGACGCAAATTCACGCTCCCGAAAATGGCACCCTGATCAATTTAAGCCTGCGTAATGGCAACTATGTCAGCAAAGGCAACTCAGTATTTTCGCTGGTCAAACAAGACTCTCTCTATATCACAGGCTATTTTGAAGAAACCAAAATCCCCTTGGTTCACATAGGTCAAAACGCCGATGTCAGCCTAATGAGTGGCGGCCATTTCTTGCACGGCAAAGTGGTCAGCATAGGTAAGGCGATTGCCAATACCAATGTCACCACTAATGGGCAGTTATTGCCGCAAATCGGCCAAACCTTTAATTGGGTGAGATTGTCACAACGTATTCCGGTCGATATCCAGCTAGACAGCATTCCTAAGGACATAGAGCTGAGCGTCGGCATGACAGTTTCCATCCAGCTACAGACTGACAAATAGTCATTATGACGCTGTTACTTAAGAGTTTATTTTTTCCTGACCGACGAACCCTCATTTTCGCGATTAAAGGCGTGATTTCGATGGCGCTCGCCTTATATGTGGCCATGTTCTTAAATCTAGAACGGCCATATTGGGCGCTGGTGTCGGCGGTATTTCTGCAAATCCGCCCTGAAAGCGGCCTCGTGATCGAAAAGGGCTTATGCCAAATTGGCGGCACCTTAGTCGGCGCACTTGCAGGGATTGCCATACTCAACGGGTTTACACCCTATCCCGAACTCGCCTTAGGATTACTCGCCTGCTGGATAGGGTTAAATTCTGGGTTGTCGGCCATGGTGCGCCAGCAAAACTTTGTCTATGCCTTTGCTATGGCGGGCATGACAGCCTGCTTGATAGTGCTCATTGTGATGGCGAGCCCAGGCACAGCCGATAGTGCAAAAATATTCGATGTGGCGCAGGCGAGGATCAGCGAAATTATCGTCGGCGCAATTTGTGCCGTCTTGGTCAGTTCGCTACTGTGGCCGACCAAGGTAAAACATGGCCTGCAACTGCATGCTAAAAACACAATTAATCAAACGCTTAACTATCTTGCATTAGAACTAGATTTACAGGGCGTACATGCGAGCCGCCATGAACATATCGACACTATTATGGAATCAGTATCGGCGCTGAGTGACGACTCCAGCGCGGTGATTTATGAAGGTCCCGAAGGTCGCGGGCAGAGCCATGCGGCGAACTTTCTCTGCAATAAAACCCTTTCGCTGTTGGCGGCAATCCAAATATTTGGCCGACTACAACGTAATCATTCCCATCTGGTCAGTGAACCGCTCGCGAAAACCTTAGCCAATATGCGCAGCAGTTTTACCCTGATGGCGCAATCCACTGATGACCAAGAATGCTACAAAATGGCGCGTACTTTAAGGTATCAACTCCAACAAAACCTGATGCAATACCGCGACCGAACCCCATTAGAGACTCGCTTACTCAAAGTTGCGATGGAGTTAAGCGCCGATCTGATCATGGTGCTCAAGAGTTATAACGTACTGACAAGCAATTCTGCGGTACAACTCAACGCGCCGCCAATGGAATTTCACCGAGATCCACTGATAGGGTTTACGACCGGTCTACGCAGCATGGCGGTATTTGTCATTGGTGCTTCGCTGTGGATCGGCACAGGGTCGAGCGCGGTACTCATGATGATCCTGATGCCAGTG
The DNA here is from genome assembly GCF_036245925.1 of Shewanella sp. M-Br. Taxonomy (NCBI): domain Bacteria; kingdom Pseudomonadati; phylum Pseudomonadota; class Gammaproteobacteria; order Alteromonadales; family Shewanellaceae; genus Shewanella; species Shewanella sp. M-Br. The sequence goes on along the minus strand of NZ_BJBV01000004.1, from coordinate 82,854 downwards.
GTTTTTTCCATCATGATGGCGCGCCAGCCACTGCCGATGCTAACCACGATTTTGCGCCGTATTCTTGTCGGTATCACTATCGCTGTACCCCTCACAGTGTTTTACGCTTTACCTTTGCTGGCAGAGAGTAGCGGCGATTTCGAAATCCTCATTTTAGTGCTCGCAGGCCCCTTTTTTATTGGGCTACTCGCCTTAGCGAATCGACCGACCTTGCCCTATGGTCTCGGGATTTGCGTGCCGTTTGCGGTATTAGTACAGCCCAGTAATACCATTTCATTTGCGATAGAAAACACCGTCAGCAATGCCTTAGCGATTTTTGTTGGCGTCACTGTGCTGTATTGGTTATTTAAATTGATTACCGAACCTAGCCAGCGGCTGATGCAATATCGTCTGCTGCAATCTATCCAAAAAGATCTGGTGCATATCTCGCAGCATAGCGATCCTGAGCCTTGGTTTAACGCCCGCATGGGCGATCGACTGCTGCGGATAGCCAGTTACGAAAAAGGCTCGGGCAAGAGTTCGAGGGTATTTACCGATCTGGTGTTCACTGCACTTAATCTAGGCCATGTGTCGATTCGAATGCGGCGCATGTTGCAGGGGATTTCAGATACGCACTCAGACTTAGAAAATGCACTCAACCTCTGGCAACACAATTTAGGTCAGGCATTTATCGCCTGCGCCCACGGCCAAGTCGCAGAAGAGTTTAACACCAGCAGCGAAGCCTTATTACAAGCGATGGCGCAATGCCCGTTACCCCACGAACAATTCACTCTGATTACTGGGATGTTTGAACGCATCACATTAACCTTCGAACGCACTGCCCACAGTATCGCCGAGCAGAAAAACACCTCAGCAAAATAGTCAGTTCTCAAACTATTTTCCGCCCCAAAAGCTACTCTCGTACCGCCGCCACAACCATTTAAATCCAATAGAAGCTTGATATTTGGCCGATAAAATGCCTTAATATAATTAGATCACTAACTATATTGGTGATATAAATTCAATTATCAACCAAGGAGCAATTATGTCTACGGAGAACCCACCAGAGGAAAATCTTATCTCGCAAGTAGCAAGCTTTACCCGATTACACGCCAAGGAAACCATGCAGTTTATGTGTTTATGCGCAATATTAAGCACCTATCTCTTTGTCATTTTGAAACCGAGTATTATTCAAAATAACAAAGCGTTAGGAGACAAATAACCCATGAATTACCTGGCTTACGTTTCCTTAGCGATTTACTTTATCGCCATGCTTGCTATTGGCTTATTCGCCTATAAAAAATCCACCAGCGATGTATCCGGCTATATTTTGGGCGGCCGCAAGGTGAGCCCACAGGTCACCGCACTCTCAGCGGGTGCATCTGACATGAGTGGCTGGATGCTAATGGGTCTTCCCGGCGCAATGTTTTTGGTTGGTTTCGAAACCATTTACATCGCACTTGGACTATTAATTGGTGCTCTAATTAATTACTTGGTCGTTGCACCCAAATTAAGGGTCTATACCGAAGTCGCGGATAACGCCCTCACTATCCCGGAGTTTTTTGCTAAACGCTTCGGCAATGCCAACAGCAGTATCCGAATTATCTCGGCCGTGATCATTGTGATCTTCTTTACCTTGTATACCTCAGCGGGTTTAGTGGCTGGCGGTAAGTTATTTGAGTCAGCATTCGGCCTGAACTACGACATAGGTTTAGTCGTCACCCTCGGCGTAGTGGTTTCTTATACCTTGTTGGGCGGATTCTTAGCAGTGAGCCTCACTGACTTTGTCCAAGGCTGTATCATGTTTGTCGCTTTAATCTTAGTGCCTGTGGTGGCATATCAAGAGTTTACCAGCGCTGACACTATGCTGAACTTTGCGTATCAATCGATTCCACACTTCACCGATGCCATGCAAAACGTCACTATGTTAGGGCTTATCTCAAGCTTATCTTGGGGACTCGGTTACTTTGGCCAACCGCATATTATTGTCCGCTTTATGGCAATTCGTTCAGTCGCTGACATTAAAACCGCCAGACACATAGGTATGGGCTGGATGACAGTGACCATTGTGGGTGCACTGGCAACAGGTCTTGTCGGTATCGCTTACGCCAATAAATTTGGCATGAAGCTGACCGATCCTGAAACCATCTTTATCGTGTTTTCTGAGTTGTTGTTCCATCCGATCATTAGTGGCTTCTTATTAGCCGCAATTCTGGCCGCGATCATGAGCACCATTTCATCGCAACTATTAGTGTCATCAAGCTCGCTAACGGAAGATATCTATCGCGTTATTTCGAAGAAAGAATCTAGCGAAAAAGACATGGTGAAAATGGGACGTTTTGGCGTAGCAGGCGTGGCAATTGTCGCAAGTCTACTGGCGCTTGACCGCTCTAGCAGTGTGCTATCACTGGTGAGTAATGCATGGGCAGGATTCGGTGCAGCCTTCGGTCCGTTAGTCTTGTTTAGCTTGTATAAAGCTAACCTAACCCACAAAGCCGCGATTGCCGGCATAGTGTCAGGCGCAGCTACAGTGTTGTTTTGGATTTATGCACCTGTACTTGCTGACGGTAAAGCTTTAACCACAGTGGTGTATGAGATGATCCCCGGCTTTGCCGTGAGCAGTGTGGTGATTTGGATAGTCTCGTTACTCGATACTGATCCTTGTGCCAAAACCACTAAATTATTCCATAAGGCTGGCCGTGTTTTAGCCGAAGACAGATGAGGCGCGCAGGTATGACTGACTTACCCTGGAAACGCATTGTCGTTAAGGTAGGTAGTGCCCTGATTGCTCCACACAAACAAGGTTGCAGCAGCCACTACTTACTCGGCATTGCCCAATTTATTACTTATTGTCGTGCCCAAGGGATCCAAGTTGTCTTGGTCTCTTCGGGCTCAGTCGCTGCAGGATGGCATCACTTTGGCGAGGTTGATAAACCGAGCGTCACAGTGAAGAAAGCCATGGCTGCAGCGGGTCAGGCCGATATGATGGCCACATGGAACAAGTTATTCGATTTCCCAACCGCACAGCTACTGTTAACCCACGGTGATTTACGCAATCGAGATCGTTACATCAGTATTAAAGACACGATTTTCAGCCTACTCGAACATGGGCTATTGCCTATCATCAACGAGAACGATGCCGTCACCGCCGACAAGCTCAAAGTTGGCGATAACGATAATCTCTCGGCCATGGTCGCCGCGGCGGCCGATGCCGATACCCTGATTATCTGTTCTGATGTGAATGGGCTTTACACGCAAAACCCCCATGAATATCCCGATGCACAGCTTATCAAGCAGGTGACCGAGATTAATGCCGAGATCTACGCCATGGCAGGCGGCGCCAGCAGTGCCGTCGGTACGGGGGGAATGCGGACTAAGATACAAGCCGCCAAGAAGGCGATTTCCCACGGGATCGAAACCTTTATTATTAATGGTTTTGATGCCGACTCATTCAACCAATTGTTGAAGGGCCAAAACCCAGGAACCTTATTTACCCCCGATGAGAAGCCAATGCAGGATCACTTGCACTGGATGACACATACCTCGCAGGCTCAAGGCGAAGTCATTGTTGAAAATGACTTTAATATCGCCCTTGATATCCATAGCGAGCAATTGACCAGTGACGATGTCGTTGCCATCAATGGGGACTTTTCTGTCGGTGACACCATTTTAGTACGCAAAGACGATGGCACTAAATTGGCCAAGGCCAAATCCAATTACAGCAGCTGTTTACTTAGCTTTATTACGGACCAAGACGATCGCGAGTTTGCCAGTGAATTTCAGCAAAAGACTGGACCGATCATTTCCGAGAAAAACATCGCCATTCTCGAATAAGCATCAGCCGAATAAAACTAAGCGAGTAAACATCTAAGCGGAGTAAATATGACTTTAATCAAAAACTTATCTCAAGAAGCTGCCAAAGCGGCTCTGATCCTCGCCCAAGTTGACGAACAGCTTAAAAATACTGTACTCCTCGATATGGCACGCTCATTACGCGAAAAGTCCTATGAAATCCAAAGCGCAAATTTAATCGACTTACACAGAGCGACCGCCGATAACGTCGGCCCAGCCATGCTCGACCGATTAACGCTAACGCCAGAGCGTATCGAAGCTATGGCGGTAGGCATTGAAATCATCGCCGCCTTGCCCGATCCGATTGGCAACGAACGTCATATAGGTCAACGACCTAATGGTTTATCCATCAGTAAGATGCGCGTGCCATTGGGCGTGGTTTGTATGATTTATGAAGCGCGCCCCAATGTCACCGCCGATGCGGGTGCCCTGTGCTTTAAATCCGGTAATGCCGTGATTTTGCGCGGTGGTAAAGAGGCGCTGCACACCAGCAAAATTATCGCCACCATTTTGCAAAGTGTATTGAAACAATACGGCTTGCCCGAGGCGTTAATCACAGTGGTGCCAGACCCAGATCGCGCCCTCATGCTAGAACTGCTGCAGCAACGAGATTATATCGATGTGATCATTCCCCGCGGCGGCGAAGGCTTGATTAACTTTGTGACTGACAACAGTAAAATCCCAGTGATCCAGCATTTTAAAGGCGTGTGTCATTTATACGTCGATAAAGATGCCGATCTGGATATTGCTATGGACTTACTGCTCAACGGTAAAACCCAGCGCACTGGCGTATGTAATGCCCTCGAAGCTCTATTAGTGCACCAAGAAATTGCCTCGCAATTTTTGCCTAAGGTAGCCAAAGCGCTGGCCGAGCATAAGGTTAAAATCAACGCTTGTACTCAATCCGGTGGCTACTTCGAAAACTGTACGTATATGGAAGAAGACAATTTCGGCCAAGAGTATTTAGATCTCGAAATTGCCATTCGCCAAGTCGATCACTTTGACCATGCTATCCAACATATTGCCCGTTTTGGTAGCCAGCACACCGAAGTGATTTGCACCGAAAACGAAGTCACAGCCGCACACTTCCAACGTGCGGTCGATGCTTCTGTGGTAATGGTCAATGCCTCTTCGCGCTTCTCCGACGGCAGCGAACTCGGCCTTGGAGCAGAAATCGGCATCGCGACCTCTAAGCTACATGCCTATGGCCCAATGGGACTCGAATCCTTGACCGCTGAGAAGTATTTAGTCTCAGGCACAGGCCAAGTGCGGGCGTAAACCTAAGCTGTAAATCACACTTTTAGGCTTAACAAGTCCGTTGGATTTCGATTCAATTGTAAAGATTAAAGGCCACAGTCAGTAACGACTGTGGCCTTTTTGTTGGCTAAATTGACCCTATCCACAACAGCCTGAGTTCCCAGTCAATGCCCTGAAACCGAGTTATAGTAAGGCATGCGCTAAAACCTCAGATCCCACTGCGATGACTTATCACAGCTCGCTGACAAGCTATTCGCCAATAAGTTACAACCCAGCTTAAACAATTTACACATTGAGCATATTGCATTTATTTTAAACAAACCTATCATGCGATCGATTCTCATTTGCACCTAAACACTTTGTTTGCACTCAGGATCACCAATCATTATTTAATCTGAAATCGCCTGAAAGGATTGAAATACCATGCCTCCCCTATCTGTTTTAACGTCTTGGCGCTCGCCATTGATCCCTGTACTTCTCAGCACACTTACTCTGACGGTTCAAGCCAATACTGACCCTAAGCAAGATGAGAAAAAAGATACAGAACAGATAGAAAGATTGAACGTGGTAGGAACATACACCCGCGCGGCAATGAATAGCGCCACGGGTTTGTCTATGTCACTCAAAGAAACCCCACAAAGCGTCACTTTGATTACCGAAGAGATGATTAGCGACAAAGGTTTGGTCACTATGGAGTCAGTGTTAAATCACACTCCTGGCGTGACTATGGTGGGCGATGCCTCTGAAAATAGTCAGATATTCGTGCGCGGTTATGCACTAGACAGCGGTGTTCAAATTGACGGCTTAATCACAACCTCTTCATCCCATGTTTACAGCGGCTCAATTGATCAAGGTTTAGACCCTGTGATTGCCGAACGGGTTGAAGTATTAAAAGGTGCGGCAGGGATTTTAAGTGGTTTAGGTGAACCTTCTGCCACGGTTAATTTTATTCGTAAACGTCCAACGGATGACACCCGTGCCACGGCAAGTGCAAGTTATGGCTCATGGAATACCTATAGACTTGAGGCCGATGTTTCTGGCTGGCTAACGGATTCTGGCAATGTGAAAGGTCGATTCGTGAGTGCGGTGAAGAAAGGCGATTCATTTATCGACCGCTATCAGCGCGATACCACTGTGCTTTATGGCGTAGTTGAAACGAGTCTCGGCATAGATACTAGCCTATCACTGTTTGCGGACTATCAAAAATCGCAAACCGACGGCGTGTATAACTGGAACTCTAATCCCGCATTTTATACCGATGGCACAGCTGTCGATTTTGGCCGCAGCTATTCCAGCTCACAGGACTGGACCCATTGGGATGTGACCCAAAAGAGTCTCATGGCCGAATTTAAACATAGATTCGATAACGACTGGTCACTCGTCAGTGCCTATCGTATTGCCAACGCCACCATAGACGCATTGGCCTTTTACCCTGGCGATTATATTGTCAAATCAACCGGCGAATTTGTTGGCCCTTGGGGCGATACCTATGCCGCCCAGCATGATCGCGAATCCGATACCAACAGCTTCAACCTGTACGCCACGGGTAACTTCGACTTACTCGGCCGTGAACATAGTGCGGTGATCGGTTTTAACTATGGTGACAACGAGTTTGATAACATCAACACAAACTCCGCACGCCAACGTCGCTATAACGTGGCGGATCAAGGCCATTATCCCAAGCCTAATCTGCCTAATTCACCCACCAATGGCCAAACCAATGAGCAAAGCCAATCGGGTGTTTACGGCACTGTCCGTGTCAATGTATTGGATTCACTAAAATTAATGGTCGGTGGACGCGTAAGTAACTGGTCCTATGAAAAGCATGATCTCGTGGGTAACAGCACAGATGCGACCATGGAAAAAACCGGTATTTTCATCCCCTACTACGGCCTAGTCTACGATGTGACCGAGCAGATCGCTGTCTACGCTAGCCGTACTGAAATCTTCAAACCTGGCACCTATTTTGGTGAAGATGGCCAACTGCTCGAACCTGCAGAAGGCACAAACGTCGAAGGCGGCGTCAAGGTCGCGCTGTTCGATGACACGCTAAACATGTCAGCCGCCATCTACGAAACCAATAAAGACAACGAACCCGAGTATGCAGGTAAAGGTCAGCTACCTTCCGGTGACTCTATCTACGAAAGTGTGGATGGGATTACCACCAAAGGCTATGAGTTAGAAATTGCCGGACGTCTTACCGACTTATGGGATATCAGCGGTGGTTATACCCACAACAATGCAGAAGATAAAGATGGCCTACGTCGTCAAACTTATCTGCCCGAAGATATCTTCAAACTCACCACTAAATATAACTTTGAAGATATTCTGCCGGGCATTACTGCAGGTGCGAGCTGGCGCTGGCAGAGCAGCACCTTCTATCAAGGCACTATTTGGGGTGTCGATGGCGCGCCGAATGTGGCTTACCGCCAAACACAATCCGCCTACTCACTCGTTGACTTAATGTTTGGCTACCAAATCACACCTTCTATTTCTATGCAATTGAACATTAACAATATTTTCGACAATAACTACAACCGTTCACTCTGGGGTTACGCCGACTTTGGCGAGCCACGTAATGCCACACTGTCACTACGTTGGACGCTCTAAAACATAGCCCTAACCCGAAATAACATTAAGGATGATCTGATGAAACAAGCACTTGTAATACTCACTTTACTCGGCGGTATCGCTTTTTCGGCTCAAGCACATGAAGTATGGCTTGAGCGTAATAACGATGGTTCGGTTAAAGTGCAATTTGGCGAACCGGGTTCAGAGCAGGCTTCGGCAGAAGAGTTAGCATCGTTAAGCGCGGCGCGTATTTTCGCCGCCAATGCCAAGACACCGTTAACCGCCACAGCGCAGGCCGATCATCTACTGGTCAAAACCCAAGATAGCAAGAGTGACATAAGTTTCTATGCCGATACCGCGTGGCAACCATGGAAAACTGAGACCGGATTGCAGGCCGCAATACTCTATGCCCGCACGGGACAAGAACACACAAAAGCGCTGCAAGATTTTGAATTTACGCCAGTAAAGTCAGGCGTTCCCGAGTTTGTGCTTAGCTATAAAGGCGCACCACTGGTGAATCATCCAGTACAAGTTTATCGCCCCGGTTTTTGGAGTAAATCTTTCACCACCGATGCCCAAGGTAAATTCGCCCTCGATACCCCAGATGCGGGCCGCTACTTACTCGTCAGTAATCACACTACAGAAGGTAAACAAACACTCGCAGGCAACGAGGTTGATAGCGTTTTACACATCACCACCACGAGTTTTATCACTCAGTAATAATCTTAATAGTGAGATGGAGTTAACGTGCGTTATTTAATGATAGGTTTATACATGCTGTGTTCTGCAGTCCACGCAAGCACAGCACCTGTAACAGTCGCCTTGCCCCAAACAGGCAGTACCAATGAACTTTTGCCACTCAGTGGCTCCATTAAATCCGCACGGGTAGCCCGCTTATCTGCACGTACCGATGGCCTAGTCGCCAAAGTACTGGTCGATGCGGGCTCTAACGTTACCGCTGGCCAGCCTTTGCTCGCACTCGATGACACCTTAGCCATACACCAATTAGCACAGCGTCAGGCCGATGTAATGGCCGCTAAGACCATGCTGGCAGAAAAGCAGCGACTCCTCACCGAAGCGCAAACACTCAGTTCTCAGCAATTATTCCCCGAAACTGAGCGCGCGATTCGTCAAGCGGCGTTAACAGAAACCGAAGCTAATCTGCAGAGTTTAACGGCGGCATTAGCACACCAAAAAGAGGTGGTCGCCCGCCACCAACTGATCGCGCCGTTTGCGGGAGTGATTTCAAGCAAACAAACTGAAACCGGTGAATGGGTCAATGTCGGCACTGAAATCTTCACCTTAGTATCCCAAGAACAGCTCTGGCTCGATATTCAAGTCCCACAGGAAATGTTCCAAAATATAGCCACTGCAACTCAAGTCGATATTGCCGCAGATATGATGCCTGAACAGCAGTTTATAGGCCATGTGAATGCACTCGTCCCCGTGAGCGATCACAATGCTCGCAGCTTCTTGGTGCGCTTAACCATTCCTGATGCGAGTGGACTTTTGATGCCCGGCACATCAGCTACCGCGACCTTCCACTTACAGCGGGCGCAACACAGTGTTGTCGTGCCGCAAGATGCGCTAGTCCGTCACCCGGACGGCCAGTTCAGTGTCTTTACCGTGCAAAACAACATAGCCCAACGGCATACCGTTCAAGTGGGCCACACGAGCGCCATCGGGATTGAAATCCTTAGCCCATTACCCAAAGACGCGCCCGTGGTGATCCGCGGTAACGAGAGCCTACAAGACCAACAGCCAGTCTCTGTACTCAACTCTGCAGTAGGAGGTTAGTGGGATGCTGAAGTTTGGAATTAAACATGGCACCTTACTGTCGGTCATCGTCTTGATATTTTGCGTGTTGGGCACAGCTGCCGCACTGCGTATCCCAATCCAAATGATCCCCGACTTAGATGTGCGCACCATCAGCGTGGCCACAGGTTGGCCGGGGGCAACACCGCAAGACGTCGAAAAAGAAATTCTACTTGAGCAGGAACGCTACCTGCGCACCCTGCCCAACTTACAACGCATGACATCTTGGGCTGATACGGGTTCGGCATGGATAGAACTCGAATTTCCCCAAAGCACTGAGATAAGCGATGCGCTTATTCGTGTTAGCAATGCGCTCAGCCAAGTATCGTCTTATCCAGAAAACGTCGACCAACCACGGCTTTACAGCAGTTCATATTCAGACAACGCTTTCATGTATTTTCGTCTCGTGCCTGTCGCAGGGAACCCGCTGAATCTAGACATAGACATGATGCGCGATTTCGCTAACGACTTTATTCGCCCACAAATGGAGCGCGTCAAAGGCGTTTCCTCCGTCACTATTCAAGGCGGCGCTGAACGGCAAATTCAAATACGGCTCGATCCCGCCAAACTCGCCCAACGTGGCATCAGCATTATGGACGTGCGCCAAGCCATTCGAGATCGCAACAAGGACACTTCTGCGGGCGATATCGACAGTGGTAAAAAACGTTATTTACTGCGGGTAATTGGCCGTTTTGAGGATTTAAATCAACTTAAGCAACTGATTTTAAAACGCCAAGGTAATACGAATATTCTGCTGCAAGACGTTGCCGAGATAAAACTCGACCACGCCGAGATCCGAGAACTATCCTTTGCCGAACAAGAACGCACCCTCAGCTTAGCGGTCAAACGGGATGTCGGTTCTAACGTTATCGCCATCAAAGATGCCATGATGCCCGTGATAGCGCAGATCAATCAAAATCAACTCGCCCAGCACGCCATGCAGTTAGAGTTATTCAGTGATGATGTGCGCTATGTGCAAGATTCGGTTGCAAATGTGTGGGTCAATTTAGGCCTAGGAGCCTTACTGGCAACCTTAGTGATGTATCTCTTCTTGCGCTCGAATCGAGCCACCCTGATTGGTGTTATCGGTATTCCGCTATGTACCTTAGCCGCCTTCGTCGGGCTGCTGGTGTTTGATCGCACCATTAATGTCATTTCGCTGGCGGGTGTTGCCTTTGCCATAGGCATGACGGTCGATAACAGCATTGTGGTGCTCGAAAGTATTGAACAAGCGCGCAGACGCGGATTAGATCGTCTCGAAGCAGCCATCAGTGGCATCTACGATGTCTGGCCCGCAGTATTAGCCTCGACGCTCACCACAGTGCTAGTGTTTGTACCCATTCTATTTATCAAACAAGAAGCGGGGCAACTGTACTCGGATATCGCGATTGCCATCGCTTCATCCATTATCGCTTCTATGCTGGTCGCGGTGTTCATCGTACCCGCCGCTATTGCCCGTTTTGGTTTCGGTAAGATGCACTCGGCGCAGACAAACCAAAGTGAGCCGCCCAAAGCATCACGCATATTGAGCTTAGTCAGCCAACTTGTACTGTCGGCAAGACGCCGCGCCTTTGTGATTGTGCTGTCACTCGTCTCGACGATCGGGCTTGCGGCTTGGCTGATGCCTCCGGCCGAATATTTACCCGAAGGCGAAGAACCAAAAGCCTTTACTTCTATGGTCGCGCCGCCGGGTTACAACCTATCGGAAATGGCTAAAATTGCTGAAGAATTAACGACTCAGCTATCCGCGAGAGTCAATGCCGAGGCGGCATCCTTTGAACGTGGTGAGCAAAAGATCCCGCCGCTAAAATACTATACCCTCAGCGTGGGTGTCGGCAGTATTTGGGTGATGAGCGAGCCCGTTCGCAGCCAAGATATGGATGCCATGATGAGCTCACTCACCGCCTTATTTGAGCAATATCCTGGCATGCGCGCCTATTCATCGCGGGGTTCCATAATTTCCAGCAACGATGGTGGCACCCGCGCTGTCGCCTTGGATATTTCTGGCCCGAATCAAGCCAGCCTCTATCGTGCTGCAGAAGCGGCGTATCAAGCGGCGGAAAAAGTATTTGCCGAACCTCAGCTGTATTCTGACCCATCGACCTTGTCGCTAGACCAACCACTTTGGCAGATTTCCCCTCGCTGGCAACGTCTTGTAGAACAAGATTTTAGCGGCAGCGAGTTTGGCTATGCGGTTTCAGCACTGAGCGATGGCGCCTATGTCGACGAGTTTTTCCTCAATGATAACAAGGTGGATATCTTTCTATTTAGTCTGGCAGGCAATCAACAGAGTCTGTCGCAATTGGCACTCGCGCCGATAGTCACGCCTAAGGGTAATGTACTGCCACTGCAAGCCTTGGCCGACATTAGCGAGCAAATGGATAGCGACAGTTTACGCCGCGTCGATGGCCGCAGAACCGTGACCCTTTACATTATTCCGCCGCGTTCCATTGCGTTAGAAACCGCTGTGGCTAAGGTGCGGGAAGAATTAGTCCCCATCCTCTATCAACAGGGTGCGGTCGGCAAAGATGTCAGTTTAGACATTTCGGGCGCAGCCGATCAGCTCGAAGCGACGAAAGCGGCACTCTCCAGCAATTTTCTGGTCGCCGTGTTGATCATCTACTTGTTATTAGTCGCGATTTTTAATCACTGGGGTTATCCGTTATTTGTGCTGATCACTATCCCGCTCGGACTTGCGGGCGGTTTAGTCGGCTTACAAGCGCTTAATTATACTGGCAGCTTATTTACGTATCTTGGCGGCCAAGGTTGGCACCAACCCTTTGATATGATTACTATGCTTGGATTTCTAATCCTACTCGGCACTGTCGTTAACAACCCGATTTTGATCGTGGAACAGAGCCGTAAAAACCTGCAATCGGGTCAGTTTGGTGTCGTTGAAGCCGTAAAATCTGCCGTCGCCAGTCGATTACGACCGATTCTAATGTCTACCGCGACGACCTTGTTTGGCTTATTGCCGCTGGTGTTATTCCCCGGTGCTGGCAGCGAACTCTACCGCGGCGTTGGCATAGTGGTATTGGCAGGTCTTATCGTGGCAACGCTACTCAGCTTAACCTTTTTACCCGCCCTGTTAATCTCTGTGCTATCCCGCACCCACAAGACAAATTCAGCCAAAGTGGCACGCCATCATGATTGAGAAAATCGCCATGACTCAGCCGTTAATACAAAGGCTAACGCGTTGGAAAAACTCCACTATTTGGCGCGATAGCCTGCACATAGGCAATCGCTGCCTCGCAGCAACCTTTGGCGGCTATTTGTTAAGTGCAGTAGCGACTATTTTATTCGCGCAAATCCTGCCGTTATCTCAGGTTGATCGAGTGTTAACCGCCATGATGCTGTCATTTACTGTGTACACCTGCGCCGTGATTTGGGTGTTCAGCGTTAAATCAACATGGCGATACTGGCTGGATTTATTCGCGCTCAGCGGTCTGCTGTATTTAGCTTACCTCGCCGCTAAAGCGTTTGATGTTACAAGTGTTCAAGGGAGTGGATTATGAAAGACTCCTTTTTTCGTTCAATGACTTGGCTACACACTTGGGTTGGATTGCTCACCTGCTGGGTGTTGTTTCTGGTTTTTTTCGCCGGAACAGCGGCCTATTACCGTGCTGAAATCAACCTGTGGATGCAACCCGAAAATCACGGCAGCCAATATGATGCCAATGCGGATAATCAACAATTGATACTCAAGGGCCTCACGTCCTTGGCACAACAAGCGCCTGACGCTGAGTCATGGTGGATTTACTTACCCACACAACGGGTGCCATTACTGACCTATGCATGGAGCGATCCCGCCGCTGAAGGCCAGCGATTTGGTGATTATCATCAAGGCTTTATTAACCCTGCGACAGGTGAAGCCTTACCTAAAGCACGGGAAAGCCGAGGGGGCGACTTTCTCTATCGACTACATTTCGACTTGTACTACATGAGTGTGCTCACGGCGCGTTGGATTGTCGGCTTTTGCACTATGTTCATGCTGGTCGCCATCATCAGCGGGATAGTGATCCACAAACGTATTTTTAAGGATTTCTTTAGTTTTCGCCCCGGAAAAGGCCCGCGCTCTTGGTTAGATGCCCATGTCGCCAGCTCAGTTCTCGCATTGCCCTTTCATCTTATGATCACTTACACCGGCCTAGTGACTTTGATGTTTATGTATATGCCATGGGGACTTAACACGCAATATGGTGATGAAACTCAAGCCTTTTATTCGCAATGGAAACCCATTTACCAAACTCCCGCCGCCACTAGCACACCAGCCACTATGCTCGATAGTCAGAGTTTACTCAGTGCGATTCACAGTGTCGTGGGTGAGTCGCCACTTGAAGGCTTGCAGTTTGATAATCTCAACGACAGCAATGCCAGCGTAACAGTCAAAATCGCCCCTGAGCACAGCTTAAATCAGCAAGCGCCTTGGTATCACTTGTCTACTGTGACAGGTGCTGTGTTGGCGCAGTCGGCTGTGACTTCGGGAGCGAATCAAACCCAAAGTGTCATGATAGCCCTGCACAGTGGTCGCTTTGCAGGCCAAGGCCTACGTTTACTGTATTTACTGGCGGGATTAACAGGCTGCGTGATGATCGCCAGCGGCGCAATTATGTGGGCCGATAAACTGGCACAAAAGCAGCTTAAAAAAGATAAGAATCATAGCGGGCTCACGCTAGTGAACATGTTGAATCTCGCCACCTTTGCTGGCCTGCCCATTGCGCTAGCCTGTTATTTTTATGCCAATCGACTCTTACCCGTCACCTTTGCGGATAGAGAGAACTGGGAAATCCATTGTTTCTTTATCAGTTGGGCGTTAGTCGCACTGCTCGCTTGTTTCAAACGAGATAAACAAACATGGCAACGACTCTTTTTACTCACATCCTTGCTTTATGGCCTGCTACCCCTGCTCAACGCCATGACTTCGCAGTATCAGCTGATAAGCAATCTACAGCGCCAAGCCTATGTTCTCGCAGGATTTGATCTCATGATGATCGCACTTGCAGCGCTGTTTTACATGGCAGCCAAACGCTTGCGTAGCCCTAAAAAAGTGCTGGCTACACGGGTAACCAAAGCGACGGCAGAATTAGGAGTTGAATCATGATAGCCACAGTCGAATTGTTAACCTGTTTTATCGCCATGGTGCTGTTGGCCTTATCTTATTTTAGCCACCACCGCGCCGTGCGTAACCGCCCGTTAACCGATGCACAGGCACGCGGATTTCGCACCGCTGGTACTGCAACGCTCGTCCTGTGCTATTGGCTTGCCAGTCGTCATTACGGCCCAGCGTACGCCAGCGTATTACTGCTCGGCTGGGTGTGTTTAAGTTCGATAATCCTAGTGATTTTACTCAGTTACAAACCACGCTGGTTACAGCCCATATTACCCGCCAGCACCGTAGTGTGTTTGCTCGGTTTGTTGTATTAAATACCGAATGAAATCGATTATGAGCGAGGCTAATTGATAAAAAATCATAGAGTAGGGATTGTGAGATGAGTTCTTTTTTAAAGCCATATACACATCGAGTGACGATATAGCTAATTAAGCACCCACATTCCAGTGACTCGCCATTAACTCATCCCTGAGGGCTCGACAGCGGCATCCATGCCGCCAACGGTCACTTACATGCGAGTGCTTAATCTCTGTATATTTTTGAAGCTTACTATTGTTACATTAATACCAAAATTTCATAAATGGATAGCTCTAAAATGACTAAGGAGTATAGATAAGCGCTTCTTTCTATTCATCAAAAGACACTGCTAACTCTACCCAGTTTTTATAATCCGTTTTACTTGCAGAAAGATTTAATAATTGCTCTTGACGGTGACAATCTATTTTATCAAAGTAAGATATACTTTTTCCATGTTTTTCATCTAAATGCTTTATATACATACTCTTATCTCTAGGTATCCAATTCGAGCACATTTTATTCATTTCAGCCAGCAATCCATTTAATCCTAAATTAAAAGAAAGGCCACATGGTGATGTAACCACTTTAGGTAAAAATCCTTCATCACTATGAAAAGAAATTGGTAGAACATCTATAAAATAACCAACATTTGATATTGAAATAGAAAAATCATGGTTTTTATCATTTGCTTCAACCCATTCACTATAAAGAGAAAAATACTTATCCCTCAAGACAAATAACGTCAGCAATAAATAAGGATTAAATGTCTTTGGTGTATTGCTTAAAACAGCTAAAAACCTATCTGTTAACTGCTCAGTTTCCCTTAGCGATAATCTAAATCTATCGGCAACAATAGAAACAACTCTTGTGAAGTCATCGATCTCATCTAATCTAGGAATATATTCTTTCCACTTAGGATTATAAGTCACTTTGCTTTCTGCGATTCGGCTTACAAACTTATAGCGGGAAAGCTCAGTTAACGAATAACGGCGCCTAAAGAATCGCCCTAAATAGGTTTGTGCATCAAAGCCTTCCCCATAGACTGCTTTAACTGCATGCTGTAATTGCTCAGTATCAGTCGCAACAACAAATGCAATATTATCTAGCTCAAAGAAATGCTTCACTACTTCTAACATCTCTACTGCGTAACTTGGACGACAGCGGTCTAATTCATCGATAAATATAAAAGCCGGTGCTTTTAAAGTATCATTTTTATGTGCAATTACCGCAGTAATTAATTCTTTAATTTCGGATCGTAAATATTCAACCGACTTCAGTTTATCGTTGTGATCTTTCACTAAGCATTGTGCAATAGCTGCAGCAGACTCACTAAAAATATCTGATGAACCTTTGTCATCATTTTTAAGCTCATGTGTAATTTTGTCTTCGATTGAAATGTCATCTAAATTCAATCCAGTTGCCTTTTTAACCAATCCTTTGAGTAAAGCAGGTGCTGCAGCTTTGATAAAACGAGCCGTTTTTTCATTGATATTAGATACTATTTTATTTCCATGAGGTAATTGATCACTTAAAGCGTTTATCAAAGATGAAATCACCGTAAGCATTGGGTCGTCTGAATAGTCCTGCTTCCAAGCATCAATATAAACGACAGGGTGACTCTCTTTAATGCTCTCTATCCAGCGGTTAATGAAATAGGTTTTACCCGATCCCCACTTAGCGTTTAGGTTTAATACATAACCGCCATCGATGGCATTACTTGCCAAATAGTTGTGCAAAAATGAAGCGTATCTTGCTCTATTTAATGTGTCTTTTGGAAATAATTCCGTTCCATCAGTGCATAACATAGGCTTCTGCCAGTTAAACTCTACAATATCATCAGACATAAAATCCCTTTTTATTAATCAGTTACTCATACTTCAGAATAAAGTCGTTATTTTGTTTAACTATCAACTAAATGAGCGATACAGACAAACACAGGAGTCCACAGAGTTAAGCACTCTCATGGAAGTGACCGTTGGCGGCATGGATGCCGCCGTCGAGCCCTCAGGGACGAGTTTACGGCGAGTCACTGGAGTGAGAGTGCTTAACATCAATCCCATCTGCGATACTTTATTCAGTACCATCACACTGTGATTGACCTGCTTGATAGCAACTGGGTTGGCGTGGGCATACGGCGCCGCGAGAGCAAATAAGGCGGGCGTCGTTTTTGATCCCGCGTTCTATCCAGTTGATATTGAGGATTTTTGCGACGCTGACCAGATCGCTTTTAATGTGTTTGGGAATAGTGACAGAACCGCCGCTGGCGACACAGGCATTCTTCAAATCGTGGGCGATAGACAGGGCATCTTTACCTTGGGCTTCAATGGCTGGATTTAAATCAATACCAGCGCAGAGCACATGCGGGTTGCCTGCCGAGTCTTCGACTTTAATCGACTCACAGCAGTAAATGCGGGGTTCGTTGCCGACGTTTAAAATCGAAATCTGTGCCGAAGTACCGACCGTCGGCTCACTGATCATCCTAAAGACGGCCCAATGCTGACAAGGGTCTTCCACTAGTCGCATATTGCCCCAAGGCAGTGGAATACCGTTACCACGGTAAACGGCTTTGAGTTTGCCCGGAGCGTAAGCGTCGAAATAATGCCAATGGGGATAAGGAGAGACGACAGTCATACGCCGCATGGCGACTGAGGCTGACACTTGCAGTTGCTTGTGTACCTCAATCTCATAGCCGTGGCGGTCGAGTAATTGGCGATAAGGCACTTTAGGACACAGCAGTGCACCGGCGAAGAAGCTCGATTCAAAATCGCGCCACGCATGCAAGATATCCTGCGCATTCAAGGTATTGGACTGCATACCCGCCTCTTCATCCACTTCTAATTTGCGGCCTGAGATCATCACACTCTTGAGGCCGTCCTTGTTGTGCAACACGCAATGACCTATGTGCACGGCTAAATCATATTTGAGTCTGTTGGGGCGATTTTTGAGGATTTTATTTACATAAATCGTGCTCGGCGGCTCAATAAATGAGGTGACCAACTGACGCGAACTCACGCCCATTTCATCGATAACTTCCTGTGGTGTACTGTCTATCCACTTGATTTTTAATCCCATTCCCTTAGCAATATCCAGCATATCGTCCAGAGATAAGGGCATACGTTTGAGGCCGACTTCTTCGGCGGCACGTTCAAGATCGGGGAAATGATTTTGATGGTGTTCTTGATGGGCGCGGATCAATAAATGGGCAAACTGCCGACCAGAGATCCCTGTCTGCGACAGCATCTCAGGTATCGCTATTTGTAAAATATCATTGGAAAACAAAAAGCTGGGTTCGAGTGCCATACCGCTTATGCCACCACGTCGGCCCTTGTCTGGCGTAATGGCGTTTTCTTCGGGCACATCGTCTAAGAACCATTCGGCGTCTTTTTGAAAAACCGCGGCGATGACTGCCAGCATTCCGGCACTCGGCACACGCTTGCCACGTTCGATCATCGACAAATATGACACAGAAGGCGCACTTCCGGCGTCGACTCGAATGCATCGTGCCGACAAATCTTCCATCGTTAAATTATTACGTTTCCGTAGGTTACGTATTTTTGTGCCTAGGAAATGTGATTTTCTCATCAAGCTCTGGTCATTGCGCATTTTGTAAAATTCACAGTGTAAAATTTTTATTGTGAAATTGTAGTCAAAAAAAGACTAGACTACAAATCAAGCAATCAAGGAAAGGCTAATGCGAACAAGCTAAGCCATTCCAGTACAAGAAATGCTTAACCACTCCCACTAAAAGTGGCTAAGCACTCAAAGCGGACAAACCAAATTGAAGACAAACTTTGATAAGCCAAAAGTTAAATCAAAACCCTGAATTTTTTTAAATTGAAAGAGTGAGAGGAACAAGCGATGAATATGTTAATTATCAAGAGCAACCAGATCCAACCGAATCTAAACAGCCTCATCGCAGAAGAAGTGCTAGCCGTGGCCCAAGTGAATGTCGCCGAGCACGAGAAGATCGCTAATGCGAAACAATTCCTCGACCGCCTCTTTCCACTTAACTCTGGTTCACACCAAGATGTGAGCAGCTATGTGGTTTACTACCAACACCTGTTGGCCTTTTTTGCCGACGGCAGCCACAGTGGTTTACGTCATCCAAAACAGTTTGTGGCCTTTAACGGCACTAAAGATGCGCCTTGCGCCATAGTGTTACAGGACCTAGGTTGCCACGTTGAACTCAGTTTCGACCGCAGTGGCATGATAGGTGCGAGAGACGTTGCCAATCTGGAAGATATCCAAATCGGAACGTCATTAAACATGGTAGTCGGAACACCAGAGTCACGTTCTGCCGCATCGCGCCATTGGCTCAGCCTATTACATGCGGGAATGTCCAGCGCCAACGACACCCAAGATAAGTTGTTTACCGCAAAGGATGGCAGCGATTACAACTTGAAAAGTATCGTAAATTTATAATTTCACGCTTTGTAACCTCGCCATTTATTATCTAGCCAAGAAGATGAACTGAGCTCAGTTCATCTTCTTCGATTTACCCTCCTACTTTGCCAAATCTTCTAAGAGTCAATAAAACTGATTAACTAGATAAGTTTAATTGATTTTATTGAGGCTCATACACACAGCTATAATGCCCTCTTGCATCTGTCTCCATGATCAATCCAATTGATCGCCATTTTGTATCCGTCGCTTAATGTGAAGATCTGTGGTTGGAACGATAAACCGAATCGCTCGAGCCTAAGGCGTTATGAATTCTTCATCGACATCACAGCAAGATAATAAGCCTCATCGCATCGTTTTCATCTGTGCGGGTTTGTTATGCCTCGCGCCTTTTATCTCATCGCCCATGGCGCTAGTGCTCGGTTTTACCTTAGCCAGCCTTGGTTGGGTGCCAGTGCAATGGAATATCGCCGCACTCACCAAAAAACTCCTGTCTTATTCGATCATTGGCTTAGGGTTTGGGATTAACTTAAACGCGGCGATCGAGGCGAGCACCCACAACTTCGGCCTGATTGTTGGCTCAATCTTTTTCACCCTCAGCTTAGGGTTTGTGCTCACCCGCGCCCTGAAATTTGATCATGTCACGGGCCACTTAATCGCCTCTGGTACCGCTATTTGCGGTGGCAGTGCCATTGCCGCAGTCGCTCCGGCCATCAATGCGCGTAACGATCAAACCGCCACTGCATTAGCCTGCGTATTTGTGCTCAATTCAGTCGCGCTATTTTTATTCCCTGCACTCGGCCACTTGCTCAATATGAGCCAATACGATTTTGGCGTGTGGAGTGCTATCGCCATCCACGATACTTCGTCAGTTGTCGGCGCGGCTTCGGCCTACGGCGATGAAGCCTTAAAAACCGCAACCACCATAAAACTCGCCCGCGCCCTGTGGATTATCCCGATCGCATTGGTCAGCGCTATGTTGTTTGGTGGCGACAAGCGCAAGCTTAACCTGCCGTATTTTATCGGTTTTTATTGTTTAGCCATTGCCGTGGCCCATTGGTTGCCACAATTCCACGCTGTTTATGACACCTTATTTATGGTGTCGAAACGGGCATTAGTCCTGTGTTTGTTTTTGATTGGTGCAGGAATTACAGTGCAGAAAATGCGGGCGAGTGGCCCCAAACCTTTATTGCTTGGGGTGATGCTGTGGGTAGCAATTGGTATCACGTCTTTAGTGTATATTCTTTATTTTCAATAGCTAAGATTTAACTCAAAGCCAATCTACTCTGCCGTCGGCTTCATTCGCCAAGCCCAGTAGAGGACGCCAACAAAGGCGGAGAATTCGATAAGTGAGCGCACGAGTCCTGTGGTTTGCGTCGAAGCGACCAAGGCAATCAGGCAAAACACGATAATCAGCCAGTTTTTCAATGGCATCTTCCTGCAAACTTAGGGGATGCTCATTATTGTTTAGAACTAAAAACTCAGCAAATATCGATTTTCAATAACAAATAGCTATAACAGCTAAGCCAATCCAGCGTCGATTAAGCCGCCTTAGGGCTTGATGCCGCTTCATTCGCAGCAAGATCTTGATTATGTTCTTGAATAAAATCTTCCATAAACCAAGCACAAAAAGTATGGCGTCCATCGACTGCCGCTTTACCGTAAATGGTCGATGCCTGTTGTCTGACGGTTTTTTCTTTAGTCTGGCGCACTTCAGCAATTTCTTTAAAACTTAAACCCTTAAGCAGTAAAAATGCCACTTGCTGCTCACTCTTAGTAAAGCCCCAAGTCTCGAATTGCTGCGACACAGCTTGGCTGTATTCTTGTCTGGCAGAGCGCATTTGCGTCGACATATTGTCGATTTTTTTATCCGCATGCTCCAACCGTTTAGCCAACGCTTTCACTTCGCGGGAGCGACGAATAAGGTCATAACTTAAGTACATGGCACCAATCACAGTGAGCACTAATAACATGGCTTCCTGGGCAATATGCCATTGGGGAATGCCCAATTGAATGTCGGAAGTGATGTCAAAAAGCTTAAAGCATATGATCAAGGCCAACAGACCAATAATGACAAGATCCTTCATCGAAAAACTCCTAAATAAAAGCAAAATCAACCCATTAATTTATGGGACATATGTACCATAGACGGTTTTATGATACATGTCCCCCACGACTTTCGCCCACCAATCCCTACACTAACAGCACACTTTATTACCATAGAATCGTCCTATGTCTGTCAGTACGTCTTGTATCAAGTTATGTCTGTTGGCGACCTTAGTCAGCAGCAGTTTCCTGTGCCACGCCGCGCATTCCGAGCTATCTCAAGCACTCACCACCAGCCAAGCAAGATTACATTCTCTATCTCAATCAGGCGGTCAGTTACCGCAATCACAAATAAGCTTAAGCAGTTCATCTTGGCTCAATGGCCTGCCGAGCATTAGTTTGAGTCACTTAGGTAGCCTAGATAATGGTAACAGCTACGAGCAGGAACTCTCACTCAATTTGCCAATAAAATCCCCTGCTTTGCACAGCAGCGATAAGCAAATTAAACAACTCACCCAAGGCATTCAGGTGCAACAAGCCGCGCTGCAAGGCCTGTATTTATCGGGATTATTGCGACAAAGCCTGTGGGAACATCGTCTTGCTGCAGTGAAACTGGCCCAATTAGATCGCAAGAGCCAATTACTCGACAAGCTTCATAGTCAGCAAAAGCAACTCACAGATGCGGGCGAACTGCCGATTGCCCACATACTCTTGTTAGAACGCGAACTGGTGGATATTGCACTGGAGCGGGTCGATCTTAATCAGCAACAGGCCGAGGCGCGTGCCCTCTATCAACAACTCACCGGACAAGAGCAAATACCGCAGAACATAGCCGAAACCGCGCGGCCACTTTCTGCCAACAACCAACCCAATGACATGCTCGCGCAGCATCCATTATGGCAACTATTGAGCCTGCAGAAGCAGCAACAGCTGTTGATCATCCAGAGTCAGCAAGCAGGGAATAACGATCCTTGGGCAGTCTCACTCACGGCCAAAAATACCGCCGATAATCAAGTCGATGATCAACAACTTGGCATCGCCGTTTCTGTACCACTGACCTTAGGTTCTGCCCTATCACAAACCGAATTATCCCAATGGCAACAAGCCAATACCGAGCACACGCTCAACCTCGACCGTACCTATATCGAGCTAAAAACTCAGCTTAAAAAGCTAGAGCAACAGCAACAAAACTTACTCGACAAACAAACATTGCTAACCCAAGCCTTACACCTTAGCCGCACCATCACTGAAGAGCTGGCCAAGGTCAAAGACCAAAATCAAGTTAGCTACGAAGTCTGGCTGCGCCGCTATATGGATGCCCTCGATACCGAATCCCGCTTGGCGCTGAACCAAGTCGCGCAGCAACAACTGCACTCCCAACAACTGCAAGCCTTAGGAATTTCATTATGATGGCCAAGTACGGCGCATGCCTTTTCTGTTTATCCGCCAGTGTTGCCACGTTAGTGCAGGCTGAATCCTTAACGATAAGCTCCCTCGGTAATTTAGACCTGAGCTACGTGCAACCACAGAAAGTCGCCAGTTATGAGGGCAGCCCGTTGCCCGCGCAGGTTGAAATCCTCCCCGGTAACGATTACTGGATCAGCACACCGGAGAATATCCAGCAGATCAGCTTTCTCGTCGGCCAAGGCCAGCTCGTCACTAAAGGCCAAGCAATAGTTAAACTGACTGGGCCAGAAGTGTTCCACTACCTCGCACAAGTCGAAGCCGCCAGCAGCTTGTATCAACTGGCAAAGAGCCGTTATGAGCGCAATAAACCCTTATTAAACAATGGCAGTATCAGCGCAGAAAAATGGCAAGAGATCAGCCAAGACTACTTCAGCACTCACCTCGAATACGAGCACATGCAGCATTTTATGGAGATAGTCAAAAGCACAGATGCCGCCACAGACTCCCTAGTGGTAGGCACGCCAGTGGCGGGGATCGTTAAACTCAACCAAGTGAATGGGCCTTATATAGCGGGTTCACAGCTATTCTCACTGGTGCCCAGCGACAGCATTCGCGTCAAGGTCAGTGTGCCAATGAGTCAGTCGCACTCGCTCTCGGCGGTGAATATCAATCAGTGCCATATCGCCATTGAGTCCGTGTCGGCCATCGCCGAAGGTGCCTTTGTGACCGCTTGGTCATCACCCGTACCGCAGAAATGTAACTTACTGTTAGGACAACAGATCACTGTGATACCCGAGTATCAAAAGGCGGTGTATTTATTGCCTAAAAATAGCGTATTCAGTTGGGAGCAAGACAGCCAAGTCTTCACTAAAACCGCCGACACGCTCACCTCGATTACAATCAATATTCTTGGCTCAACCCCAGAGCAATATATCGTTGAAAGCGATCAAGAACTCAGCCAAATCCAAGTGTTATCCCAGTCAGTTGCTGCAGTCAAAGGCATAATGCTTGGCTTAGGAGGCGAATAAGATGTTGACCTCAGTCATCCGCTTTTCGCTTACGCAGCGCTTATTTGTGCTGATTGTGGCGCTGATCATCATGTTAGCGGGAGCGCGAGCCTGGTTTTCCATTCCCTTGGATGCCTTTCCCGATATTTCGCCCACCCAAGTGAAGATTATCCTCAAGGCGCCCGGCATGACGCCGGAGGAAATCGAAGCGCAAATTACCGTGCCGATTGAAACCGAACTGTTAGGTATTCCCCATCAATCGATTCTGCGCTCGACCACTAAATACGCCATCAGCGATATCACCCTCGATTTTGACGAAGGCACAGATATCTATTGGGCGCGCCAGCAGGTGAGCGAACGCATCGCCGCCGTGTGGGACAGTTTCCCTGAAGGTGTGACGGGCGGTGTGGCGCCTATGAGTACGCCGCTCAGCGAAATCTTTATGTTTTCACTCGAAAATCCCAATCTTTCGCTGATGGAAAGACGGCAGTTGCTCGAATGGGAAATCCGTCCGCTACTACGAACCGTTGCAGGTGTCGCCGATGTGAATATCCTCGGTGGCTATGCCAAAAGCTTTAGTGTGACACCCAAACCTGCGGCTATGGCGGCCGCGGGCGTAAGTTTTGCGGCGCTGCAACAGGCGATAGTTGAGAATAATCACAACGAAGGTGCGGGCAAGATCACCATTGGTACAGATACCATCATAGTGCGCGCCGAAGGTCGCATCGATGACATCGACGAACTCAAACAATTGGTGATCAAGGCCGATGATGCCAGAGTGTATCGACTGCAGGATTTAGCCGATATTCAAATTGGCCACTTAGCCCGCTATGGCGCAGTCACGAAAGATGGCAACGAAACTGCCGAAGCCTTGATCATCGCCCTAAAAGACGCCAATACAGCACAAGTAGTCAAAAACATTAAAGAAAAACTCGATCAAATCAGCCTAACCTTGCCAGAAGGTAGCCAGATCAACACCTTTTACGACCGCGCGAATCTGATCAATACCGCGATTGAGACCATCTCCAATGCCCTGTTCGAAGCCGTAGTGTTGGTGATCATCTTGCTGGCGCTATTTTTAGGTAACGTGCGCGCCGCATTGGTCGTGTCACTCTCGCTGCCTCTTGCCGCGTTGATGACGTTTTTGATGATGGATTACTTCAATCTTTCTGCGAACTTAATGAGCCTAGGCGGACTAGTTATCGCCATCGGCATGTTAGTGGATTCATCTGTGGTCGTAGTCGAAAACATGGTGAATCTTATCGCTACTAAGCAGAGATTACCGCGGCTGCATTTGATTTTTCGCGCGACCAAGGACGTTGCCATTCCCGTAGTGTCGGGCACGGTGATCGTCATGATAGTGTTCTCGCCCTTACTGACCTTGAGCGGGCTTGAAGGCAAACTCTTCACCCCAGTTGCGGTCACTATCGTGTTTGCCATGCTGTCGGCGCTGGTGTTGTCGTTAACTGTCATTCCGGTTATCGCTTCTTATCTCGTCAACGAAAAAGCCGCCAAGGAACCTAAGGCGATTGAAAAGCTTAAACAGCTTTATCTGGCCAGCCTCAAGAGCACGTTTAGCCATCAAAAACGCTTTATGGTGATCGCCTTTAGCTTGCTTATCGTCAGCCTAGGGCTGTTCGGGTTAGTGGGAAAAACCTTTATGCCGACCTTAGATGAAGGCGACATTATCCTGCAGCTGGAGAAATCCCCGTCGATTTCACTCGAAGCTTCGATTGCCATCGACAAGCAAATTCAGCAAACCTTGCTGGCTAAAGTTCCTGAAATCAAACAAATGGTGGCGCGTACTGGCGCGGATGAAATCGGCTTAGATCCCATGGGACTCAATGAAACCGATGTGTTCTTAGAACTTTTGCCCCGCAGTGAATGGCGCTTTGCCAATAAAGAAGCGCTTATCGATGCGATCCGCACTGTGTTATTGGACTATCTCGGCGTTAATTTTAACTTCACTCAACCGATACAAATGCGTGTGTCCGAAATGCTCACTGGCAGCATTGGCGACGTGGCGATTAAGGTCTTTGGTAATGATATCGACACCTTAGGTCTGCTCACGAGCCAAATCCAACAGCTGGTTAATGCCACCAGCGGCAGCGTCGATGTGAAAATGGCGATGATCGAAGGCAGTCCTTTTATCAACCTCACCTTAGATAACGAGCTCGCCCGTGGCTTTGGCATGAGCACCATGGAGTTTGCTCGCTACCTGAAAAGTCAGCTCGAAGGCGTGATAGTGACCGAAGTGCTACAGGGTAAGAAACGAACGCCCGTGCTGATGGCTAATAATCAGAGCCACTTAAGCAGCATTAATGAGCTTAAAAATCAGTTACTGGTGATGCCAGATCACTCCTTAAAACGCCTGAGTGATGTCGCCACCTTAAGCTATAAGCAAGGCCCCATCCTTATCGATCGTGAGCAAGGGAATCGCTTTTCAGTGATCACCACCAACGTGCAGGGTCGCGATATCGTGAGTTTTGTAGAAGAGCTCAACGCTAAAATCGCAAAGGAAATCAAACTCCCGAGCGGTTATAGCGTGAGTTTTGGTGGTGAGTTTGAAAACCAACAGCGAGCCACCAGCAATTTACTGTTAGTGATCCCCATTGCTATCGCACTGATCACTTTGATTTTATTCACCACATTTGGCTCGCTGGCCAAAGCGGGCTTAATCCTCGCCAACGTTCCCTTCGCTATGATGGGCGGCATAGTTAGCCTGTATTTATCGGGGGAATATTTGTCCGTGCCCGCCTCAGTTGGCTTTATCGCCCTGCTCGGCGTCGCTGTGCTCAATGGCGTGGTAATGGTCAGCTATTACGAACAAACCAAGCACATGTTTAGCAACCTGCGCGAACGGGTAGAACAAGGTGCAGTGCGGCGTTTACGTCCCATTTTGATGACGGCGACAACGGCTATGTTTGGTCTTATGCCGCTAGTGTTTGCCTCAGGTCCTGGGGCTGAAATTCAAAAACCTTTAGCGATTGTGGTGATTGGCGGTCTGCTCACTTCAACCATTACCACACTGTATTTACTGCCAATTCTGTATTTTTGGCTGGAGAAACGTAAATGAGCACAGAACAACTGTTAGTACTGATCGCCCAAAATGATATTAAGGACGACATAGTCGATACCTTGATAGAGTTGGAGTTTCTATCGGGTTTTAGCCTAGGGAATATTTGTGGTTTTAGCCGTGAACATAGCCATTTTAATATTAAGGAACAAGTGGAAGGTTATCGGGAGTTTTGCAAATTCGAAATCATGCACCCCGCTGCACAACAAGCGGCGCTACTCGCGGCGCTGGCTTTGGTCTGCAAACATAATCCCTGTCGCTATTGGATTATGCCCATTTATCAAAATGGCACTCTGTCTTAATCTAGATTGATGTCGATCTCACTGAGCAAGGCATACTGACTTTGTTACTAAAGTCAGTATGCCTTTAAAATAGCTAAAGAATTGGCGTTGGACGCCGCACTAAAAACCCACTCAGGATCGATAAAATGCAGTAAGCGGTAAAGAAGTAAAAACCGTTTTCAAATTGTGCCTGTGTTTTTAACATTTCCCCCATGCCACCTGAGGCGTTCCCCGCCATAAAGGTGATGATCAGTGCTACCACAAACACATCGGCCATCGACCACTTGGCGAGTGCATTGACGACGGCATTAATCCTCAGTTTCAGGCCAATCGAGCTAACACATTGCTGTGCCAGCATTAAGCTCAACTTCAAGGCAGGCACTATCACACTGAATAACATGACTAATCCAGCGACGAGCCCATTACCAGAGTGATAAAGCTCGGTTACCGTTCCCCAAATACTACGAGTCTTCTGCAGCACTTGGACTTCACCTTTAAGGCTATTAAACCCAAGCAAACCACTGACCATGCTTAACATACCGCGGGCACTGTCACGCCCAGAGTCCTCATCAAATCTTTGGGCAACTTGCTCTATGCCTTGTTCCGCCAGCTTGGCCTTATCGATACTGCCGCTGATACTCAAAATTGGTTGAGTCACCCCAGGGATTAACAAAGCCAAGGATAAGATAATGATAAAAATAGGAAATAGTGATTTCATAGCATTGCTCGACCAGAGAAATACTTTCAGTTTACGGTTTTTAGCGCAGGCTCTGCAATCATTCACACCAGCCATCGACTCAGATGACCGGTATTTAAGGTAGGATTTGAAGATTAATAGAAAGGAGTCGGATCGATATCTAATGTACTCGGTGACACACCGCGTTCAATATAAAGTTCAGATTTTAATAAATCCACCATAGCGACATCAGTGTAACGTTTTACTTTTAAAGAATAAAAACACTTTACGATTGGATGTAGCGCATCCCTATCTTTCGAGGCCCAAACAATACCAACACGACCATCCGATAATTCAACTAAGGAACCCACAGGGTAAACACCAATACAACGAATAAACTCATAGACCAATTCTTGATCTAAGTGAAATGGCGTCAGACTGAGTAAAATTTTAAAGGCCGCGGCAGGGCTCATAGCCTCTTTATAACATCGCGTCGCTGTCAAAGCATCGAAGATATCAACGATACAACTCATACGGCCATGGCGGGGGATTTCATCACCCTTCAAACCCCTTGGATAACCTCTGCCATCTAACTTTTCGTGGTGCATTAAGCAGATATCTTTACTGATCTGTGACAATCCATTAGTTTCGTTCATAATTTCAAGCGCATACACTTGATGCAGCTTCATATGTTCAAACTCTTCTGGTGTCAATTTACCCGGCTTGTGCAGCACTTTATTGTCGACTTTAATCTTGCCAATATCGTGTAAAATCCCGCCGACCGCCATTTCCCGTAGCATGACGCGATCTAGCTTTAAGTATTTACCAAAGGTAACCAGTAGAAAGGCAACATTCACTGAATGTTCAAGTAGATAGGCATCTTTTGAACGGAGTGCAGACATACATTTAAGCGCATCAGCATCCAACATCACTGACTCTATCATGGTATCGGCTAACGCTTCGAAGGGCGCGACTTCGATGGCTTTGCCTTCGAAGGTTTCGGATAACACTTTACGAATAAGATCTTTCGCTTCGGTCAGCATAACCTTAGCTTGAGCTTGTTGTTTATCGCGACTCACTAGCGCTTTTCGATTGTCGGGTTGACTATCATTAGTCGATTTTTTCTTTAACCCACAATGTTCTGCCGAACGCTCAGTGTCCACCCAAACGAATTTGATGCCACTTTTGGCCAGTTTTAAAATTGCATCCTTATGTTTAATTTGTCCAGCATTTGCAATAGCAAGTTGACCCTGATCATTTTTGTCTATGGCACTGACAAACATACCTAATGTCAATTGCGACACTGGTAATTTGATAAGCTCAACTGTTTCTGCCGACTCACTCATATCTACAACCCCAAGGATGATGTGCCCGAATAAAATATCAACTTAACCATACGACATAAAAGCGACCTACGCTCAAATGTTCTGTTGTTATTTTTGATTATTATAGAACAGACGTGAAGGGCATTCTAAGACGAGGATTAGAAAATCACCATAGACTTTCTTGGTAAACAAAATGCCCTAAACAGGATGCGATGGAATAAGGGCCTAAGGCTTAGGCAAGGCACATTTCACACTCTCACTTTTTCAATAAATGCCTAAGGCTAAGCATTCGAAACCGGCGACCATCCAGCGGCGATATTGGCAGTTGTAGCAGGAGCGGGGCTCATCGTCGATCTGCTCGTCTTCATCATCTGGGATAAAATGCGTGCACAGCTTGGCCACTTGCCTCGCCTGTGGATATTGAGCCAGTCCCGCCTTAAAAATCCAGCGGTCATCCTTTAATTCAAATGCATGTTCGACCAAGTTGAGATCCATTTAGCACTCTCTTTTTAAACTCTTTCACTAAACTTGCTCTAGTAGGCTTGCAGGGCTTGCTTGCCCGCATTGCGCCATTGTTCTGCCTCTTGGTGAACGAGCAATACAAACTGGTGATCAAGGTATACAGCTTTCACTTTGCCCTTCAGTTGCACTCGCTCATCAAGCGCAAGTCGATACTTGTCCGTACTCATCACAGCATCAAGCCCGGTTTGCTCTAGGATATCGGCAACGCTGAGTTCGAGTGAAACATCCTCAAATTGGCCAAGTTTAATCTGGCCTTTTACCCTGCCGTCGCTGCCCATCAAACGTAGCCCTAATCCCGCTAACGCGCCAATAACACCTTGGCCTGTGCCGCCATGTTCGGTCAGTTGAATATTAAGTTGTTCCGCCAAATCATAGGCCGCCGCTTTCGTAATCACTTCAACCTTAGCTCTGCGGCCAAAATCCATTAAAGCTGCGACATCATAGCGAGAGTCGACATCGAGTATGGCGATGCCAGGGTCTGACGCAGGAGCCGATTCCGCAACCAAGTGCGCAACGGCATATTGGTGGATCTCGGCCTGCGTCAGTGGCGAGCGCAGCGCAAAACACATGGCACTATTATGTGAGGTATAAGGAATATCAGGGTGCACAAACAATTGATGCCGCGTCACAAAGGAAGCATGGCCGCCCGACATATTCGCGAGCAGATGGGCGATTTCCTCGGCAATTTCGCCCGTGCCCTTAGTGCCGATATCATCGGTATCGTCGATACAAATCAGCCAATTTTTCATCTGCATTTCCTAAAGCTTTAAAAAGGTTTTTAAAATTTGTCACGGTGTAACAGGTCGTGGGCTTTTAATCGCGTCAGCACAGGCGGTACAAGCAAGGCGCCCAGAGTGGCAAAAAAGCCACCTTTTAATACACTCAAGCCCCACTGAATCAACACGACATCCAGCGCCATGCCCGCAAGCACATTGGTGAGTGCTACTTTACCTGCCCAAGCGATACAGCCTGCAATGCCTAATATCACGCAGCGCCAATGCAAGTTCATACTGAGCGGCAAGAGTAAGGCGACGAGATCCATTGCTATGGCAGGCAAGGCAAACTTCAGTAAAATCATAGGCCCACCTTTACCTACGCCTAAAGCCATAGCCACTATGCCCGCGATAACACCGCATGCCGTCATACTGCCGAAACGACCTAACACGCCATAACAGATCAGATAAAAGAAGCTCATCAGGAACATGCTGTGGCCAGACAAGCCCAGTTTCAGCCTTAACATGCCCGTTAATGCCACCAGCAAGGTGGCGCAAAAGCCGACAAATAAGGAGTCTTGTAGACTCAGCGGGATTTTTTTAGTCATTTTTGTCTCTCGGTGAATGCCAATGTGTTGGCCGTTGCGCTAAACCAAAGTGACGGCTCTGCGCTGCAACGGCCATCTGGCGAGATAATTTAAGTAATTGGATTAAGACGGGAAACAACACGCAATACACCAACTCGGACCAATTTTTAGGGTTACGCAGCGCCTTAGGTGTAATGCGAGCCCCGCGCAGACACTGGATCTGATATATTTCGCGAATTTCATCTGCCATATAGGGCAATAAACTTAAGGATGCCGCGACCACAAAGGCCCACTTGGTCGGTAAAAACGCACTTAACACTTCACCAATTCGCTCGGGAGCTGCCGTAATACACAACCACCAACCGGGAATGGTCGCCAGAATAATACGCGCAACCACCACGGCGCCTTGGGCTAAATGTTCAACGCCATAGAGGATTAAATACAGACTCAAAGTGATGCTCAATTGCACTAAACCTAGCTTTAGCACGCCCCAAATACTGCCGCGCCGCAGCAAACCGTGGATAACAAGCAGTCCATTAAGCCCAGCTAATGGCAAGAGTAAAGCAGCGGGCAATACAAAAGCACAGGCTGAGAGCACGCACACCAATAGCAGCGACAACGCACAGAGTGCCGTTTCCCGCCGCTCATAACTCCAATGCCGCAGCGCGCGTAGGCGCCGACAACTAGCCCACATAACGCTCTCCTGTTTCAATCAATTCCTCCACCAATAAACCATTACGCAAACTCAATTGCCGTGATACAGCGCTGTGTTCAATGCTTCTGTGACTGCTGAGCAAAATAGCGCAACCTTGAGAGCTTAACCGCTTCAGCAAGTACCACACTTTGCCGTAGTAATGCTTATCCATCCCCGCCAATGGATCGTCCAAAAGCAATACTTTAGGGCGTAAACAGGCGAGTGACGCTAAGGCAATCAAGTGCTGTTGACCGTAGGATAATTTGTGGGGCGACAGCTGAGCTAAGCTAAATAAATCCAATTCATCCAACATCTGCGCCGCGCGTTCTTTGGGGAGTTCAAAACGCCTAAGGCTAAACTGCATTTCGGCCAGCACGCTGGTCTCGAATAATTGTCGACTCGGCCTTTGCATCAGCAGACCCAGCTCAGCGCCATAAATCCCCAATTTAGGCCTTCGCCCTAGCACTTTAAGGGGAAGACGCTGCCTTAAACTGTGCACGCCCGCTATAGTTTTCAATAGACTCGTTTTACCAGAGCCGTTATCTCCCACTAAGGTCACTATCTCACCCGCCTGCAGTTGAAATCCCTGCGGACACGCAAATAATGTGGGACAAGCATCGAACCCAAAATCAAAGGCTTCGGCGCTGACCAAGACTTTACCTAAGTGCTCAAACTTAGGCTGATTACGCCACGCAGGCGCCTCAGTTTGCGGCGCATCGGTCACGGTATAGACGCCTTCGGATAGCTTGCCGGCCTCTAACTGCCAGTAATGCTGAATAATCTCAGCGAAGGCCGAGGCGTTATGTTCAACCAACACTAGCGCCATGCCATCTTGGATAAGATTGCGGAGCACGACCAGCAGCTCACTCACACCGTGATCATCGAGTTGTGCCCAAGGCTCATCGAGCAGCAGTAAATGCGGCTCGCACACCAGTTGAGCGGCTATCATTAAACGATATTTTTGACCAAGGGAAAGCGTGCTGACTTGGGTATCGAGACGCAGATACAAGCCCACGCGTCGCAGAGCCAATTGCACTTTAGGCAGCATTTGCTCAGCGGGAATGCCGAGGTTTTCTAGCGCGAAAGCCACTTCGGCGCCAACGGTTTGCCGAAGTAGCTGAGTTTGCGGGTCCTGCATCACCAGACCCGTAACCAGTTGTGGGTAACGCCAGATGTCGCCTTCATGCGGGCGATTTAACACGCCCGCCAGTAGGTTTAGCAGACTCGATTTCCCAGAGCCCGTAGGACCGCTCACGCAATGGCATTGGCCAGTGCCAATGGCCAAGTTTACCTCCTGCAATACAGTCGGTAACTGGCTACCATAGTTGAAGCTAACGCCTTCGAGCGCTAGGAGTTTCATCTTAGATCTGCCAGTTCACACCGATGAAGATCTGTCGTCCCGCCTGTGGCAGAGCTTCACTCTGGTAGTAGTTTTCATCCAGCAAGTTAGTCGCACGTAGGTAAACATCTAACTTGTCACGAATTAATGGCTGTACCAGATTTACGTCCACTAAGGTGTAGTTGTCTAACGACTGCTGTTGATATTGGGTCTGACCGCCAACCTTCACCTGCGTCGCATAGACTTGGTCTAAAATACGCTCCACGTTGAGGTGAACTTGAGTCTCGAAGGGAAACTCGTAACTCATCTGCCAACGTAACTGGTGACGTGGACGATATTGCAAGGCATCTAAGGTATCGTCGCCGTCTATCTCTTCTGAATCGAGAAAACTATAGGAGAAGCTCAGATCTAAGTGCTCGATCGCATGGTTATTGATTTGGAAATCGACCCCTTTGAACTTATAACGCCCCATATTTTGGTAGAAACCATCGACATCTTTGGCGATGTAATTTTTCGCATCCGTGTAATAACCATAAAGGGAGAAATCGGTACTCGCCGGCAGATTCTGCTCTAAACCCAGCTCCACATGCTTAGACTCTTCGGCTTCTAAATCACGATTACCAGATAGCTGTGAATACAAGTTCACCATAGAGGGGAAGCGCACTTTACGTGCCACACTTAAACTTAAACGAGAATCCTGCGCCGCCTGCCAATAACTGGAGGCCATGGCCGAATAGTTGCCATCGGTACTATCTGCAGTGTCGAGTGAATGATAAGCGCCACCTAAGGTAAAGCCGTACTGCAGCTCAGATTGATACTGATACTCAGCCGCGGCCGTATATAGCCAAGCGGAATCATTTAAGTTCTCGGCGCCACCTGTACCTGTTCCACCACCTGTACCTGTTCCACCACCTGTACCTGTTCCACCACCTGTACCTGTTCCACCACCTGTGCCTGTTCCGCCGCCAGAACCGGTAGTGCCACCATTATTGCTGCCTGTATTAGCCGTATAAGTATCGACGACTGACTTCCAGCTTTGTTTCTCGGCAATGACTGAGGTCGTGAATAAACCCGCGGTATGCAAGTCTGTGATTAACTGCAGATTGACGCCTTGCACAACCGAGCGCCCATCTTGCGACAGCGTAACAGCCTGATAGGTTTCATCGGCATAGGAGGCTTCTAAGGTATCGCTTTGATTGTGATAGCCAAAGCCACGTAGGGTGAAAGTGTCATCAAATTGATGCGCTAACCCCAGTTGGAAAGTATGCGCGTCATAGTCATCGGTACGTTCGAATTTCAACTTGCCGCTCCCAGTACCGTCACGGGCAGGTTTTCCCCATTCGCCACTGCGCAGCGCCATATTGGCAATCAATTGGGTCTTGTCGGATAACCAGTAACTGCCTTGGGCATAAACGTTAGTGACTTCTTTATCCGAGTTAACGCGCAGCTCACCATCTTGGTATTGTGTCGGCTCAAAGTCATTGGACATAGGGAAACCATCGGTTTGCTGCCGACTGACACTGACCAAACCTTGCCAATCGTCACCCGAACCTGCGGCGCTGATATCGCCATTAAATGTATTGTCTTTGCCGGCTTCGAGGCGCCCCGCCAGTGCTGGCGCCGTACTGCCCTGTTTAGTAATAATGTTGATCACGCCGCCCGCACCACTTGGACCGTAAAGCACAGATGTCGGGCCGACAGACACTTCTACCGAGGCGATTTGGCTTGTGGGAATGATACTCGGGTCGAACTGACCATCGTCGGCGCTGCTCATAGGCACACCATTGACCAACAAAGTCACATGGCGAGTTTTAAAACCACGAATATCAACCCTTGGTGTTCCGTCACCACCAACACGAATGTACACACCCGGCACATTCTTTAAGACTTGATCTAGACTTTGCGCTCCGGTTGCACGGATCTCTTCTTCACTAATGCTCCAATGGGTCGTCGCCATTTCACTGGCTTCTCCGCCGTCACCATGCACGACGATCACTTCATTGATATTGAGTCGCGGATCACGGGCGATTTCATCGGCTTGAACAGTAAAACTAAGACCAATAGCTAAGGCTAAAGATGACACTCTAAAGAGGGTA
This sequence comes from Shewanella sp. M-Br, assembly GCF_036245925.1. Lineage (NCBI taxonomy): Bacteria > Pseudomonadati > Pseudomonadota > Gammaproteobacteria > Alteromonadales > Shewanellaceae > Shewanella > Shewanella sp. M-Br. The sequence continues at coordinate 47,803 of NZ_BJBV01000004.1, read as the reverse complement.
TTCGTGGTAATCATATTATTGTTGTCACGTAGAAAATTTAAGATGTGCCAGCTATTGTGGACCGCGATTATTCTGTCTCAACCGAAAAACGTTTAAAAACCAACCTAGATCGACTAATTACGACAAAGGGAAAGTACATTTAGCGACTAAGAGACAAAATGTCCACCGATGGTGACTTGCCCGACAAAAAGACCCACTCAAGTCACATTTTTTATCAGCGTAAAATGAGACTATGGCGAAAGTCACACGATAGGGCCTTACATCTTGACACACTCGACCGTGGCCTTTAATTTGAGCGAAAGATTCTTATTTACAGACTAAAATCACTACAGGTAAATGGCTTGTAAAAGAGGACATTAACCTGAGTCGAATTTACTGACGCTGACAGAGTGACCTTCAGCTTTCGCCTTCATCCGTTATCTTTGGAGTTCTATTTGCCCGTTCATGCCCTGTCTGAAGACCTTAAGTCTCTCATCGACAAACTCATTCAATTAAAGCAAGTTCCACCGACGGAACCGATAGTGCAGTTGTCACTAAACACTGTCGCTATGCCTTTAATTTCATGGCTGGCATCCCAGGCTCATTACCCAAGGATCTACTGGCATGGGCGCGACAGAATCGAAGAAGTCGCGGCGATAGGGGCGTGCAAAGACTTTAGATTTGAAACCGGAATCAATGATCAGCAACTGGCCATGGCCTACCAAGAGCAGCGAGCCTTATCGACGAATCAGAATATTCGCTACTATGGCGGTGTTGCCTTCGATCGCACTATAGAGTCTTGGCCTGAGTTCGGTAATAGCCGCTTTATCCTGCCGCGCATTGAATTTAGACGCAGTGGTAACAAATTTAGCCTATTAGTGAATCTTAATTTTGCTGATAATGATCACCATAGCGAGATAGATAAGGCCATCGGCGCTATCGAAGCCGTCATGCCAGCTAAGCCACTCTCGCCACCTAAAAAGATCGTTCCACTTGGGCGCAGTGACAAACCTGATTTTGAACGTTGGAAGACATTAGTCGAGCAAGTGGTGGATCCTAAGTTCAATCAAGATACCCCAAAAGTCGTGTTATCCCGCTTAACACAACTTGAAGTCAACGAACCTATCGATCCTTGGATGGTACTGGCTTGCTGGCAGGGCCGTAATCCCAATAGTTTCCAGTTTGGCTTTCAATTTAGCCCAGATCGCACTTTTATCTCTTGCTCACCAGAGCGTTTATTCCGCCGCCGTCAGCAGGAGCTATTTACCGAGGCACTTGCTGGTACAACGGTACGCGGTCTCAATCAAGAAGAAGATATTGCGCTGGCGAACGCTTTATTAGAAGACAACAAAAATAGCGTTGAAAACCAACTTGTTCGTAGCCACATAGTGAATATGCTCACGCCGCTGAGCAATTATGTTGGCGCCGATGAATTAGCGACTATTTTTAAACTGAACCATATTCAACATTTACACCGTGCAATTCGAGCCGAATTGAAGCCGGGCGTGAATGATTTCCAACTGTTGCAAGCCCTTCATCCTACTCCTGCAGTTGGCGGCTTGCCGCGATATTCAGCGCTAAACTTTATTCGTCAACGTGAAGGTTATATTCGTGGTTGGTACGCCGGTGCCTGCGGCTATTTCAATAAATATGAGAGTGAGTTTTCGGTAGCGATCCGCAGTGCGCTGATCGAACCCGGTCGGATTAACCTATTTGCGGGTGCGGGAATTATTGCAGGTTCTGAGCCTGAAGCTGAGTGGCAAGAGCTTGAAAATAAACTCGCAACCATAATGTCGATTTTATTCGAAATGTAATAAGCCTAGTAAACATTAAGACTATTCAGCGCCATCAGCCCTTCGTTTTTCAATCGTTTCAAGGTAAAGCCTGTCCTGTTCACCCGAATCGATTAAGCGCTTATGTGCAAGGTCAAAATGTTGTTTCAACATCTGCCCTTTCTCGGTGTTAGCGAAAACAAAATAGGTTTCGGCCTTGAGTACACCTTGAATAATCACAAAATTTTGTGGCGCCTTTAATTTAGGAACAAACGTAAGCAAATTAGGTTTGTAATCTAGCACGGCATCTATACGTCCAGCATTTAAGCTATTGAGCATAGTCAACATATCGCTACTTTCTTCGTAATACATAGGCACAGGTGTCAGCATATTGTATCTGTAGGCCAGCATGGCCTGAACCTTCTTGTGGGATAGGCTTTCAATACCGGTCCAGCCTGCTGCCACCTCGGCAGTAACAGCCACATCGATAGAGTCCACTTCAACCATATTCTCTGTTAATAGCCCCTTTTTAATATCACCCTTGTAAACGCTGAGCGTGATATCGGTACGATTGTGCTCAACAAGATATAAACTGCGGGCAAAAGGCATAAACTGTACATTGAGTTGCCATTCTGGCTCAGGGAAAATCCTCTGAAGTAACTCGAAGTAGTAACCCGTTTTATCACGATTGGCAAATCCCTCCCAAGTTGACGTTGCGACATTGACCACTATCGGCTGAGCGGCGGAAACAGATACAGGTAATACAGGTAACACAGCTAAAAATAAGCAAAAAGTAGCAAAAAATCGTCTCATGGCTATCCTCCTTCGACGTATTCAAAGTGTAGAAGAGTTTTCATTCTATGTGCACATTTAAACAGCAGACTTGCATCTTAAAACTCGACCACTATAATGGCGACCCGATTTCAGCACGCTGTCACCGGCAATAAAGTCGTAAACATAATAAATTGAATATTAGCGGGTTCCCTCACCCCGCCCTACACAACTAAAAAGGCCACATATGTTAATGTTAACCACAGCGCAGCTTCGTCGCGCTTTATTCCTATTAGTAGGATTTCACATACTGATTATTTGCGTCAGCAACTACTTAGTACAATTGCCATTTCAACTGTTTGGCTACCACACAACTTGGGGGGCATTCAGCTTTCCGTTCGTGTACTTAGCCACAGATCTCACTGTCCGTATTTTTGGCCAACAAGCCGCACGCAGCATCATACTCAAAGCTATGATCCCCGCTTTGATGATTTCCTACGTGATGGGAGTGATGTTCCATCAAGGTAGCTTCCAAGGCGCTGACTCACTTGCACAGTGGAATACCTTTGTGTTCCGAATTGCCTTTGCCAGCTTCGCGGCTTATTTGATTGGTCAGTTGATGGATATTAAGGTTTTTGCCCGTATTCGAGCCAGTCGCTCTTGGTGGGTCGCCCCAGCCGCCTCAACCTTAGTCGGAAATCTGGTCGATACTTTAGTCTTTTTCAGTATCGCCTTTTACGCCTCTTCCGATAGCTTTATGGCAGCCAATTGGCCCGAAATCGCTACAGTCGATTACGGCTTTAAGCTAATCGTGAGCTTAGGCCTTTTCCTACCGGCATACGGTGTTTTGCTAAAAGTCTTACAGGACAAGATTTTGCGAGCCAATCCGCAAGAATCAATTTCCTAACTAACCCAACTGGCCAGACCTGTTATAATTTAACCAGTTAATAGCTCAGCCCTGCTCCTGTTAACGCGCGAGTGGGGCTGATTTTTTATGAGAGTAAACTATGTATTCTATTGAAATTAAAGCAGAGTCAAGTTTGACTCCCGAGTTAGCCGCTCAGCTTATCGAACTTAGCCAACAAATCCCTGAGCTCGATCACCCACTCACAAACGAAGTGTTGGACCAGCGCTTACAGGGCAAGACATGTTTGATCTTAGTCGCATATGTAGAAGGTGAATTGGCAGGGTTTAAACTGGGTTATGAGCAAGAAGAGGCTATATTTTATAGCTGGTTAGGTGGCGTTGCATCCGACTTTAGACGTTTAGGCTTAGCGCAGAGTCTACTCGAATATCAAGAAACTTGGGCACGCCGCCAAGGATATAATCATATTCAAGTGAAGACGCTGAACCGCTTCCCTGCGATGCTTAATTTGTTGATCAGTAATCAATATTTAATTACTGAACTGACAGCCGATCCTAAAAGCTTAGTCGAACATAAACTGCATCTGTGCAAGTCGATCTAAACCGTTAATGGATGAGAGCAAAACGATATTTGTAAAGATGTGCACTTTTTGCAATAAATAGCTTGCAAACACAATTGAGAATGATTATCGTTAACGTGCGTTCCAAAACTCATCTTTAACAACGATGACTGGTAATCGACGTTGTTATGGAGCTCCTGAGTTTGCAAGCACGACATTGCTCACACACACTCTTTGTGGCCGGACTCATCATCCGGCTTTTTTTTGCCTAAAAATCAGTAATGCAAAGCCACATAATACAAAGCTAGCTAGCAATCGCTCGACATATTTTAATTCAAACGTAATCAGCCAAATACAGCACAATGTCTATCTAACGGGATAAGACTAATCTGCAGACATATCGCTGTAGTTGCCCGCAAAGTGTAAGCCATCGTAGGGATTATTTTGCTGATCTTCCTTCGCTTCATGATACAAACCTATGGTAAATAAGGACCCTTTACCCAAAGTTGAACTCACTTCTATCGTGCCACCAATCCGCTTGATAATGCCGTAACTGAGCGAAAGACCTAAACCAGTGCCATCCTTACGTGTGGTATAAAAAGGGTCGAAAATCCGTCCCAGCTGCTCTGGCGCTATCCCTGAGCCTTCATCTTCCACTTCGATTTTGACGCCAATTGGCATATCTTGCTGCACCCAGTCATAGGTTCGCACCCAAATACGTCCTTTACCGTCCATCGCATGCGCCGCATTCACGACAAGATTAATCAAGACTTGCAGCAACTGCGGACGATTAACCTGTACTGGACAACTGGCGTTTAACTCAGTGATCAGCACGACTTCTTGTTTTTGAATCGAATGTCGCACCAACACCAACATTTCTTCGATAATAGGAGTTATCGGATGCATTTCTAGTGGCGCGTTGAATTCGCCAGGTCGGCTGTATTGCAACAGGCTGCGGATGATAGTGCTGATCCGCCCAACCTGTTGAATGACTAGATCAATTTCTTCTTTTACTACTTCAGCATTATCACCAAGTTCGTAGCGCAGTAATTCCATATTGCCAAGAATTACAGCAGTCGGATTATTGATTTCATGGGCGATACCTGCGGTCAATTCGCCAAGAGCTGTGAGCTTCTCGTTAGTGACGAGCTGTTGACGCGTTTCGTTCAGTAACGCCACGTTACGTTGCAACTCTAAGGTTTTGTCCTGCAAGCTGCGGGTACGTTCTTCAACCTTCATTTCAAGCTGTTCTGCCGCCGCTTGAATTTGGGCATTTCGACGCTGTAGCAAGTCAAGCATACTGTCAAATTGCTCGGCTAAGTTCGATAACTCATTATCCCTATCTAATCCTAAGGCGCCGATACGAATATTGCGCCCCGACTGCACAGCTTGTACAACATGGTGAATACGTTCAATGGGCTGCAATAAACTATAAGCACCGCGATAAACCAGCAGGCCCGACACCAGCAGCACCAACATGAGAATCGTGCCTAGCTCTATGATATTGAGTAAATAATTATGGATAAATGGCGATTCAGAAAAGCCGGTATAGATCATACCGACACGTTGGCCGCGAACATCTTCCAAGGGGGCATAAGCGGAGATAAACCAATCGTTAAATACGAAAGCGCGATCGACCCACTGCTCGCCTTGAGTTAACACTTTGTCTTTCACTTCCTCCGATACTAAACTGCCAAGCGCGCGGCCCAGCGTCTCATTGCCTGTGGGATAAAAATGCAGCGGCACGTTGGTGGAAATACGGATGTTATCTAAGAAGATGGTCACAGTACCGATGGAACGCTCGGGCAAGGTGCCTTTGTCGTATACCAGATCACGAATGTGGTCGACAATTCGAGTATCGCGATTAAACAAGATCCCACCATCGAGATACCAAGCCACTTTGCCTTCCATATCAGGGACGGGCAATAGGCTACGGCTCAATAAACCACGTTCTTCAACGGTTTTAACGGGGCTCTGCGCCCGCAAGGTTGCAACTATCGGAATGCTCGCAGTGATAGCCAATTCGGGGTCGATACGTGCTAAACGCTCGGGCGGCAGCACCATCAAGCCGGAGTAAGGTAATAAACCGTCTAACTTAGGAAGGATTTGGCGTAAATCGGGGTCTGCGGCCGCTTCGGCAACACTGACTAAACGCAGATAATCGAGATTTAGCTGTTTTTTCTGTTCAAGGAGAAAAGCATCAATACTGGCTCGGTAGCTGACTTCGCCACTTAATTCTTTACCACTGAAAAGTGGCCTAAAGTCATTTTGAAAAGTCCAAGAAGTCACCACACGTTCAAGTTGTTTTTCTTGGCGTACTTGCACTTGCTGCAAGGTGTTTTCGGCAACAGATAAGTCAGCTTTAACCTTCATAAACAGCTGCTTACCTGTGTAACTGATGTTCCAGTAAATAGTGATAAACACTAAACTCACCAGTGTCAGTAGAATGGGCAGTAACGTCAGGATTAATATGCGATAGCGCACCTTGGCCTGCATTTGCTGCCAACTGACACCAAAAAAGTGAGTGAAGAATGACACCCTATGACTCCTGTTCGCCACTAAAATCAAACCACTCTTTATACTTGCGATCTAAGGTCTTGCGCGATACGCCTAAATCCCTCGCCGCGGCAGACTTATTGCCAGAATGTAAGTCCACAACACTGGTCACATGGTGTTTTTCCACGTCTTTCAATGGCCAATCCAATGGATAACCCGATGTAGATAAAGACTCACTCTTCAGCTGTTGCTTCCAATATTCCGCTGGCGGTTTGCCCAGCAAAATACAACGCTCAATCATGTTGCGCAATTCACGAATGTTACCAGGCCACTCGTGTTGCTGTAGTTTCACCATATCTTCATGGCTCCACACGACTTCTCTTACCCCTAATTCAGCGGCAAGTTGGCGAGTGAAATGATGGGTTAACTCCACTACATCTTCAGGTCTATCACGTAATGGCGGGATTAAAATATCGAGCACATTCAGCCGATAATATAAGTCTCGACGGAAATTCCCTGCATCCACTTCATCAATCAGAGTACGGTTAGTGGCCGCGATCACTCGCACATCGATGTTAACTTCTTTCTCGCTGCCCACAGGACGAATCGCTTTTTGCTCTAATACTCGGAGTAAAGCCGTTTGCATTTTCAGTGGCATTTCGCCAATTTCATCGAGAAAAATCGTCCCGCCAGAAGCAAAACTGAATAAACCTTCACGATTGCCTTTCGCACCCGTAAAGGCACCGGCGGTATGGCCAAACAATTCACTTTCGAGCAGTTCAGGGGCGATAGAGCCACAGTTAACTGGGACAAAAGGTCCCTGACGTCCACTAAGCAAATGCAATTGCCGTGCGACTAATTCCTTACCCGTGCCCGACTCACCTTGGATTAAGACGACGGCATTGGTCGGCGCCACACGTTCGATGATATGTTTCACCGACTTCATGGCTTCACTGCTGCCAATAATGGTCGATGAATAACCGATTGAAACCTCACGACGCAGCATCAAATTTTCACGTTTAAGCAGACGACGTTCGATACAGCGATCGACCGCAGTCATCATCTGTTCGAGATGGAAAGGTTTCATGATGAAGTCAGACGCACCCGCGCGTAGCGCGGTAATCGCGACTTCCATGTCAGCATAGCCGGTCATAAAAATGATGTCCGAACGACGCCCCTGCTCATCCAACGCTTCATGCCATTCGATACCCGAACGACCAGGCAGACGAATGTCGACGATAAGCAAATCGAAATGGCAACGGCTACGCAGCTGCTCCGCATCTTCGATACTGCCCGCCGTTTCGACTAAGGCAAATTTCTTCGAGAGTGCCTTATTTAAAAAACTCCGCATTCCGGGTTCATCATCAACAATCAGTACCGATACTGCCGATGGAAGAGGCTTGAGGTTATTATCTATCTGGCTCATATTGTCTGCTTCTGGACATTTTGACTCATTTGCGACCAATTCTAGCACTGAAAATAGATGAATAGGTCACTATGAACCATCAGAAGTTTGTCCTGAGACAATTTGTCTGTAGAGTATTTGTTAAGCTTGGGATCAAGCTCACAAATTAGGTTAAGCTGTGAAGAAAATGACCGCATTCTCAGCTTGGCATCTAACTTGCTTTCAACCGAACGTATTACAATTTACGAGACCTTCCACTCAGTAGGCATTTGAGTTGGAATCCTATTTTCCGCCAAGGAGTACCCATGCTAAACATGAAATCTCATATGAAGTCATTACTGGGACTGGTTGTTGCAGCCAGTATGTTCACTGTTTTACCCGCTCACTCGACTGAAATTATCAAGTTAGCCACCACCACCAGCACAGAAAACTCAGGCCTATTGAAAGAACTGTTACCTAAGTTCGAAAGTGAATCAGGCTACAAGGTTCAAGTCATCGCCACAGGTACAGGTAAAGCCCTGAAACTAGGTGAGCAAGGTGACGTGGATTTAGTCATGACTCACGCGCCTAGCGCCGAAGCTAAATTCGTAGCCGATGGTTTTGGTGTTGAGCCCCGTGGCATTATGGAAAATGATTTCGTAGTACTTGGCCCTAAAAACGACCCAGCAAAAATCCGTGACAGCAAAACAGCCGAAGAAGCTTTCGTTAAAATGGCAAAATCAGGCGTGCCTTTTATCTCTCGTGGTGACAATTCAGGCACTCACATCAAAGAGTTAGAAGTATGGAAAGCGGCAAATGTTACTCCTAACTTCAAAGGTTATACTTCAGTAGGTCAAGGCATGGGTAAAACCCTGCTGATGGCAAACGAAATGCAAGGTTACACTCTGTCTGACCGTGGTACTTTCGTGGCTTATAAAACTAAGCTCGATCTTGCCGTTGATTTCGATGGTGGCAAAACCTTAGCCAACCCATACCAAGTCATTCTCATCAACCCTGCTAAATACCCAGATCTGAACCACAAAGGCGCTAAAGCATTCAGCGACTGGTTGATCAGCAAAGAAGGTCAAAGCATGATCAACAGCTTCAAAGTTGAAGGCGAGCAATTGTTCAAGGCAACTTATAGCGAATGAACGACGGCTGGCTAGCACTATTACAGCAGGCGTTAAGCCTGCTGTTTTCTTTAGACCCTGACGTTTGGTCCATCATTTCGATCTCGTTTTCGGTTTCTTTCGCGGCACTGCTGATCACGCTTGTTCCTTCCATGGTGCTCGGCTTTGTATTGGCGTTTGCACCATTTCGTGGCAAATGGATAGTCACTAACTTAGTTCAAACTCTGCAATCAATCCCCACAGTGGTTATCGGTCTACTCGTGTATTTACTGCTAACACGCAACGGTCCTATGGGCGATCTAAAATGGTTATTTACCCAAGAAGGCATGATTCTCGGGCAAATGTTCATCTGTGCCCCCGTGCTAATTGCAATGAGCCAAGCCGCATTCACTAGCGTTGATCGCAGAGCTTGGGAAACCTCACGCACCTTAGGTGCCTCTTGGTGCAGCGCAGTGTGGACAGTATGCCGAGAACTGCGCATGCCCTTACTGCTGGCGATTGTCGCGGCGTTTAGTCGCATTCTGACCGAAGTCGGCTGCTCTATGATGGTCGGCGGTAATATTTTAAACGTGACCCGTAATATTCCTACCGCAATCGCACTTGAAACCAGCAAAGGTGACTTCGCCCAAGCTATCGCCCTCGGGCTAGTGCTGCTAATCTTGGCCTTGATCCTCAACTTTGCCTTAGGTAGTTTACGCGGCAAAGCCATGCCAAGGAGCCATTAAGCAATGACTAAGGTCAAACTGATCGCCCGTGACGTAGAAATGTCCTTTGGCGCGCGCCTGTTATTCAAAGCCGACGTATTATCGCTCTGCCAAGGAGATGTGATTTATCTGCAAGGCGACAATGGCACAGGCAAATCAACCTTGATGAAAATTCTGGCGGGCTTAATGCCACCAACCAAAGGCCATATTGAGGCTGTCGGTTTTGCCAAAAATGCTTGGTGGCGACGCAATCCATTGTTAGGTAAGGCCGTTTATCTGCACCAACATCCTTATTTGTTCGACGGCACAGTAGAATATAATCTCACCTATGGGCTGAATTTCAGCTCAGAAACAAAAGCCAAGGCTAAACAGCGGATTACTCAAGCAATTGAGATGGCGCAGCTAGGGTCGCTGCTGCAGGCAAGGGCCAGTAATCTCTCTGGCGGCGAAAGACAGCGCCTCGCGATTGCGCGCGCTTGGATCCTACAACCTAAACTATTAATGCTCGATGAACCCACCTCCAATATGGACAAGGATTCCCAAGAGCTAGTATTAAAAATGATCCAACAACTCAAACACGAAGGCACAGGAATGTTACTGAGTAGCCATCAGAATTGCGCGTTAACCGCCATCTGCGAACAACAGTGGCACATAGAAGGTGAGCGCGTGATGACCTCTTATCAACAGCCTGAATCTTTGCCAGCACAGGAGCCTTTGTATGTCATCGCAAATTGATGCCGTTATTCTCGCCGGTGGTATGGCCCGTCGCATGGGTGGCGACGACAAAGGTCTCGTCGAATTAAACGGTGAAGCCATGATTAAGCACACAATAGATAGAATAAAACCTCAGGTTAAGGAGATCCTGATCAACGCAAATCGTAACCAAACACGTTATGCTGAGTTCGGTTTTAAGGTAATAAGTGACGAGCATAGTGGTTTCCTCGGACCTTTAGCGGGTATGATCACCGCTATGGGCCAAACAGATGCAGACTACTTATTAGTAGTGCCCTGCGACTGCCCACTCCTGCCACTCGACCTTGTTCCGCGTATGTTGGCAGCAATTGAGGCAGAAAAAGCCGAGATTGCTGTCGCCAGTGACGGTGAGTATGAACAACCCGTTGTTTTACTCTTAAAACCTAGCTTACGTGACTCGATGAAAGCGTTTCTTGAGGCGGGTGAGCGTAAAGTGGACTTTTGGTATATCAAACATCACTTCGTCGTAGCGACATTCGCCGACCAGCCCAATGCTTTTGTGAATGTGAATACGCCAGAACAAAAACAACGACTAGCGATAGAAATCACCCAATAGCTAAAAAGGCTCCAATAACCCAAATTAGAGGTGCAAATGAGTAACCCCTTCGTCAATCCGCTCGCTATTCCCGTTCTCGGATTTTGTGCCTACAGTGGCACGGGGAAAACCACCTTACTCAAGCAATTGATCCCCAAATTAAATCAACGTGGCCTACGCTTAGCCGTAATCAAACATGCCCACCATAATTTCGACGTAGATATTCCCGGCAAAGACAGTTACGAAATGCGTAAAGCGGGCGCACGACAAATGCTGGTCGCCTCCCATGTACGCTGGGCGCTGATGACAGAAGACGCGCGCGATGGCGATCCTGAGTTAGTCCATTTACTCAAGCAAATCGAAGCCGACAAAGTCGATATCGTCCTCGTCGAAGGCTTTAAAAAGCTCGCATTACCTAAAATTGAATTGCACCGCGCCGCCCACGGCAAACCTTTTATCTACACCCAAGATGAGAATATCCTCGCCATCGCCTGTTGCGATGATACTCAGTTGCCAAACGACGCACTCCCGAGTGAGCTGCGCCGACTCGATCTCAACAATATCAGCCAGATTGCCGATTTTGTGATGGAGTACGCCCAAAACTGGGAAGCGCCACTCCAATACCCCATTTCGGCCGTGGATGCCTGCGCCATAGGCGACAACAAAAACCTCAGCGTCAGCCAAGGTTTAGCGCAGATTTTATCCCATGTATCACCTGTGGCAGAGATTGAAGACATTGAGTTAGATGCCTTAGATAACCGCGTACTGGCCAGCGACAGCATTTCTCCCGTCGACGTGCCACAACAAACTAATTCGGCGATGGATGGCTACGCCTTTGTCTATCAAGACCCAATGCCTACCACCTTAAAATTGGTGGGAGAGGTTCTTGCAGGTCATCAATATTCGGCCCCGCTTAAAGTCGGCGAAACCGTGCGTATCATGACGGGCGCAACAGTGCCTGCAGGTGCTGATACAGTGCAGCCCCGAGAGCTTGCCAAGGAAGTCGATGGCATTGTTAGCTTTGAAGGCCGCATTCTTTCTGGCCAACACGTTCGCCTCGCTGGAGAAGATATTGCTCAAGGCCAAGTCGCACTTGCAAAAGCCACTCGCCTAAGCGCCGCCGAACAAGGTTTACTGGCCTCACTCGGGCTCAATCACGTGAGTGTATATCGCCGCCCAACTGTTGCAGTATTCTCTACCGGCGATGAAGTGAGCCAGCCCGGCGAAGTGCTCAAAGCTAACTGCATTTATGACTCAAACCGCTTTACCATCAAAGCGATGGCAAAACGTCTCGGTTGTGACGTTATCGATTTAGGCATTATCGAAGATTCTGAAGCCGCCCTTGAAGCAACTCTCGCTAAAGCCGCCAACCTTGCTGATGTCGTCATTAGCTCGGGTGGCGTGTCTGTCGGCGATGCGGACTACATTAAAACCGTGCTTGCACGCCTCGGCAAAATTGATTTCTGGCGGATTAGCATGCGTCCGGGTCGGCCACTCGCCTTTGGTAAAGTAAATGACAGCTTATTCTTCGGGCTACCTGGCAACCCAGTCGCAGTCATGGTGTCTTTCCTGCAATTTGTGCAGCCCGCTTTACGAAAATTAGCAGGTGAAGTGAATTGGCAAGCGCAGCTATTCCCTGCAATAAGTGATGAAACTCTACGAAGCCGTCAAGGCCGCACCGAATTTATTCGCGGGATTTATCAGCTTGGTAAAGATGGACGCCTACACGTGAGTAGTACGGGCAACCAAGGTTCCGGAATGTTAAGTTCAATGGCTAAAGGGAATTGCCTCATCATCATAGGGGATGATGCAGAAGCCGTGAATGCAGGTGAAACTGTATTTATTCAACCCTTTGCGGATCTGCTTTAGGATCCAGTGAGTTTTTATGAGTCTAATTGTGGATTCCTTTGGCCGTAAGGTCGAATATTTACGGCTCTCGGTCACCGACCGCTGCGACTTTCGCTGTGTTTATTGCATGACGGAAGATCCCTGTTTTCTGCCAAAGGACCACGTACTCCACCTCGAAGAATTAGCTTGGATTGCCCAAGCCTTTACCGAGCTTGGTGTGACTAAAATTCGCCTGACCGGCGGTGAGCCCTTAGTTCGCACCGATTGCGACCAGCTAGTGGGTTTGCTTGGCAAACTGCCTGGGCTTACGGATTTATCCATGACAACTAATGGTTCAAGGCTGACAAAATTCGCTAAACCCATGTTTGATGCAGGATTAAAGCGCCTCAATATCAGCCTAGATACCTTAAACCCCACACTGTTTACTCAGCTAACGCGTAACGGCAAATTAGACAGAGTCATAGATGGTATTGATGCGGCTATTGCGGCGGGATTTGAACGTATCAAGATTAATGCAGTGATTTTAAAACAGCAGAACGATAATGAAGTTATTGATTTAGTTGATTTCTGCCGTGGCCGTAACTTAGACATCGCCTTTATCGAAGAAATGCCGCTTGGCGAAATGGATGAGCGGAAACGCGCCCGTCATTGCAGCAGCGATGAAGTAAAAGCCATCATAAATAGTCACTATCCGCTACAGCTTTCCAACAAACGTACCGGCGGCCCAGCACGTTATTACACTATGGCTGACAGCCCAATCCATATCGGCTTTATCTCGCCCCACAGTCACAACTTCTGCCACGAATGTAATCGCGTGCGCGTCACAGTCGAAGGCCAATTACTGCTGTGTTTAGGCAATGAACATGCTGTTGATCTCAAAAGCATAGTCCGGGAATTTCCGGCTGATATTGAAAGATTAAAAGTCGCTATTCTCGCGGGAATTAATCTCAAGCCTAAGCAACACGACTTTGGCAATAATGAGGTACAAATCCTACGCTTTATGAACGCCACTGGCGGTTAAGCATCACCACTCCATCGCTTAAGGGCTAGCATCTCAATTTGGCCGTGATAAACTCGAAGCATCACCCCATACTTAGCGTTACACATTTCTATGGCATTAACTCGTAAGCAATGGAATAACATCATCATAGTCTCCTGCGCCTTTATGGTCGCCGTGCTGACTTTTATGGATAACAAAACCAATAATGTTCCGAGTGATGCTCAGCGACTGTTTGACGATAATGCACCGCTTTCACAGCTGCAACTCGACGGGTTATGGCTGCACAAGCAAGCATCACAATGGGAGTGCGACACTAAAGTCCTCAACTGTGATGAATGGGCAAAGGCGTGGCAAACCATACGGGTATCCCCCTTAACCGCCGCGCCAGAAACCACAGATAATCCGCAAGAATTAGTTATACAGATTGCAGATATCCGCGATGCTCAACTGTGGATCTATTTTCCCAATGAAGGCGTGTTAAAGTCTCCCGCAGGTAATTGGTATTTAGTACCACCGAGTTTAAGATCTAAACTGCAACCGATCCTCGATGCGAAACCCGCAGCTTAATGCCACCCAATTTTACTTAAGATAAGAAAGAATCCATGCCGGAATTACCAGAAGTTGAAGTCACCCGTCAGGGTATTGCCCCCTACCTTGTCGAGCAAACCGTGGTTGATCTTGTGATCCGCAATGGCTCGTTGCGCTGGCCAGTGCCTGACATAGCCAAACAGATTATCGGCCAAGTTATACGCCAAGTGCGACGCCGTGCTAAGTATCTATTAATCGACACTGACGCGGGCACGAGCATAGTGCATTTAGGCATGTCGGGAAGTTTACGGATTTTGCCCCACGACACGCCAGTGGAAAAGCATGACCATATCGACTTAGTGCTCGCCAACGGCCGCATTTTACGTTTTAACGATCCGAGACGATTCGGTGCTTGGCTATGGTGTGAACTCCCAGAAGAAGCGCATCCATTACTTGCCAAACTGGGGCCAGAGCCACTGACTAATGCTTTTAATGTCAAACAATTAGCAGCAGCTTTAACGGGCAAGAAAAAAGCGATCAAACTCTGTCTGATGGATAATCATATCGTAGTGGGAGTGGGCAACATTTACGCCAATGAAGCCCTGTTTGCGGCGGGCATTCACCCAGAGGCCGAAGCAGGTAAAATCGATATCGAGCGTTTGACCGTTTTAGTTGCAGAAGTGAAGCAAATCTTAGCCCACGCCATTAAACAGGGTGGCACCACGCTGAAAGACTTCACCAATGCCGATGGCAAGCCGGGCTACTTCGCCCAAAAACTGCATGTCTATGGTCGCTGCGGTGAAACCTGCACAAGCTGCGGTAACTTGCTAAGTGAAATCCGTTTAGGCCAACGCACCACAGTATTTTGTGGCATTTGCCAAACACGCTAATATTGCGTTATTTATAAGCCAAAATGCCAAGCAAGTGCTTGGCATTTTTCGTTATTTAATCAGTTACAGCTGTCAAAAACGATACTCAAAACTGCTAAATAGCGTGGCATTGGTATCATTTTCTTGAACTTCAAACTCCGATCTCGATACTGTTCCACCTAAGCTCCACATGCCTTTCCACACTGGCATACGGTAAGAAAGCTCCAGCATCAATAAATCTTCTTTTGGCGGTTGTGGCGCCCAAGTGTTTGCCACATTGGAGCCATCTTTATTCAGCTTCGCATAACGCAGCAACGAGGTAAAACCACGGCTATTATTAAACTGGCCAACTAATCCAACCACAAACACTTGTGCATCGCTATCATAGGTAGAACCCAAAGCACGACCATAGTAGCGAGCACCACTCAGATAGACAGGATCCTCATAGAAACAATTGGCACTATCACCATCGCATTTTACATAGGTGTCCGAATATTCCACGAACAACTTAAACTGCTTACCCGATGTGCCAAAATGGGTATCAATACCCCAAAGTGAGCCGCAGTCACTACCATTTTCACAACTATGTTCGAGATATAATCCAACGGGGATATCCTGCAAAGTATCGGCATAACGCATATCAATACTTTGAGTTCTATGGCCTGCATCGCGGCGCTCATTCGGCGCACAATCATTTGTACCATCGATACAAACAGCATTACTCGCAACCGAATCCCACCAAGAGTCAAAGTTACAATCTTGACCCTCACCACAAAATAAAGTCGACCAAGACAATCCCACTTCTAACTGTTTAATCGGTCTTGCACTTAAGCGCATATCCCACTCAGCCGTCTTAGGCACAGCACGATCCACTTCAGTTAAGCTAAATCCAGTTTTAAAGGTCCAAGGGCCAATCCAAGATAACCAAGGTGTTTCAAAAGCCGCGGCATTGTTACGGCTCAAGGTTAACGATGACATAGGGCGGGCGTTATTAGAACGATGTATAGCCGAGTCAAACCCCGGTCCCCACCACTGCTCAACCGCGCCTAAGGTTGCGATCCAATTGCCAAAAATGATGGCAAAATAAGACTCATCAAGGCGGAAGTTTTTATTATCTTGCGGATCATAGGTTTCTGCCACAGTCGCCTTATAAGCAACACGCGATCCTAAATACTCGTAGGAGCCTAGCACTTCACCTTTCTCGCGATAGTCAGAACCATAATGTTGAAAGCGAGCAGGATCAGATGCTGCCGATACTTTTATCCGTGCATTACCACGATTATCGACAGCATTTTGATAATAAAAATTAACCCGTGCAAAGGCTTGTACTAAAGAGGGAGAAAGCAGCTCTGGCTCAATTTTCGCTAAATCACCACCAATGCCTGACCACATCAATGGATAAGTATTCACTGGCACAGTGATCACACCCGCATCAGCAAGTGCTTGAATGTCAGCTCTAAGATATATATCAGAGGCATCGACCCAAGGTGCAGCAGCAAGCATTGAAGAAAAAAATATGCCAGAGGCAATGCTAGTAGCAAGGATCGTGGGGGAAAAAAAGCCTTCATAACATCCTTTTAAGTATCATCACAAGGCAAAAATGCCTCAAAGTTAACACAAAACTCCTACGTAAAAACTATCTAGTTCGCAGGTAAAATCTAAGGTTTAACCAACTTAAGCTTTGCCGCCAATGCAGCCGTTACTTCAGGGTGAACAAACTGGCTCACATCGCCACCATGCAAAGCGACTTCCTTTACTAAGGTTGAAGAGATAAATGAGTTTTCCTCGGCAGGCGTTAAAAACACGCTTTCCAGATCAGGGCTCAATCTGCGATTCATATTTGCTAATTGGAATTCATATTCAAAGTCGGATACCGCGCGTAACCCACGCACAAGTACACTGGCCTTTTGCTCCTTGGCAAAATCCACTAGCAACCCAGAAAACCCCACCACCTCGACATTATCCAAATGAGCAGTCACCCGATTGACCAATTCAACTCGCTCTTCAAGGGTAAATCTAGGCTGCTTGGAAGGGTTAGCCGCAATGCCAATCACCACATGTTTAAACAGTTTAGCCGCACGCTCAATCAAGTCGGCATGACCATTGGTGATAGGATCGAAAGTTCCTGGGTAAATTGCTCTTGTATGCACTTTGCTGACTCAACTCACATGGATGCCAAAAATCATTGCTCGCCAGTCTACTCGTTTTAGCCAAGCGAGTGAATAATCGCAGCAAAAACGACTTTAAATACCGATAAAAAACTTAAAAATAAGCAAGAACGCTATTGATTAAGCCCATGTAAAGGCACGAACAGGTATAATGTTGCACGAAATTAAAACCGACCACATACAATGTTGCTCCCCTATTTAACGATATACACTGAGCAGTGTTAGGTTTAAAAACGACGTTTGAAGACACGCAGAAGAGCATATATGAAGAAAATCGCGATTTTTTGCCATAACTTTTTCTCCAACGGCACAGTGAAAGTCGCCTTGTCGCAGGCAGAAGTGTTACAGGAAGCAGGACAAGATGTGCATTTGTTTGTGTTTCACAGGGAAGGCGATTTTATACCTCCGCAAAATGTGACCATTCATTATCTGTTTGAAGCGGGTCAAAAACCTTCGCTACAGGAGCAGATACAACAACTCAAAGCTAAAGTGAGCGCCGCCGAAAAAACGGGTAAGTTTTCACTCTTTCTCAGTAATTCAACTGACTGCGATGTTGTTGTTTCCGGCTGTCATTTCGATCCTTGCTACTACTTCTGTCATTGTGCGTTAAAACAAGAGTTATTGATGGAGTTAAAACGCGGTCCAGTACACTTCTGGCGCAGATGGAAAAAAGCCAAGGCCCTGATCGGCAAAAAAATCATCACAGTCTCAAATGGTATTGCCGACGAACTCAGAGCCACTTCTTGGTTAAAACCCCAGAGCGTGCAAACCATCTACAACCCTTTTCGCTTAGAAGAAATAAAAATTAAGACTCAAGAAGTTATCGCCGAAATTCCCAATGAGCCTTATATGATCCATGTGGGTAGAGTCACTCGTCAAAAGCGCCATGACATTCTCTTCAAAGCATTGAGGGATATGCCGACAGCACCTAAACTCGTGCTTCTCTGTAATCGACCAAATAAAGCGCGTAAATTAGCCAAAAAATACGGTGTTGAGCACCGAATTATCACACCCGGTTTTCAACATAATCCCTATGCTTGGATTGCCAACGCAGAATTAATGCTACTGAGCTCAGATTTTGAAGGCTTGCCAACGGTAGTCATTGAGTCATTGGCCTGTGGCACCCCCGTCGTAAGCACTGACTGCCCTCACGGCCCGAATGAAATCCTTACCGGACATTTAGCTAAATATTTGGTTCCCGTTCGCCAACCTGCATTGTTGGCACAAAAGGCTCTGGAATGTCTGGCATCGCCTCCATCGCTTGAAGACCTTGCTATTCTTAAAGCCGTAGATAGTCAAAGTATTGCTCTACAGTATATTAAATTGGGTAAGGATTAAACCAAACGATTACTTCCTAACGAACCTGAAATGCATATAAAAAGAGAACAAAAAGCCACGAACTTAACGTTTGTATAGGACTATGAATCGCGAAAAACTTTGGTATTAAAGGAATCGTAGTTGTGTGTAGTGGTATTGTGAATTTTAGGGGGGCATTACTTATACATTTCAGCCTAAAAATCACGTTATTAAAGTCATGAGACTAGAAAAACCAATACCAATGTAGACTTGAAGCTAACTAAATAACTGATCCTAATAGTACTACATTTTGCCAAAAACTTTGCAGTGTAAAGCGTTACCACAATCGGGTAGCAGAGCCTTATATTGCAATACTTAGATCACGATACAAACTCAATACTACTTGTAGAAACTGCATGAGTGCCGTGAACTACTATACGACAGCTATTAAGATTGATTTTATTGTAGCTAAACTGTTTTCATTAGCTTTTTATACGCTATGTACAGATAAATACGATGCCCACGCCATGTTAATAAACCTTTAGCATCTAGATCTCTTAACTCTTCAGCAAAAGCTTGTAACATAACAACTCTCTGGTCTTGATCTGCTTGCTTACACTTTTTAAATTGATTACTTAAAAGAGGCCGCAGTAAATTGTGTCTTATATGCTTTAATTCTTTGCTAATCATATTTTTTTTATAAGAGTTATAGATTGAATTTATTGCTATATGATAGTCTTTAATAAGTTTTAAAGTGGGCCTCTGCTGTGTTATTGACTCTTCAAACTTTGTATACAAATATAATTCAGCTGGAATGACTACCGTTTTTGGACGTTTTTCCATAATAGAAAAGCTGTATGAAATATCTTCATAATGCACTCCAGGAATAAAACGCTCATCTTCAACCAGCTCTTTCTTATAAAGTTTATTCCATACAACAGAACCTATTTTATTAGGCCGCTTATTCTTATGATATAATGGCTCATTCACTATAATCACATCTATTTTTTCAATATCAAATAATTTATCTGGCTTCTCAAAACCATCAGAGTAAACACTTTGCCATACGACTAAATCAGCTTGTTTTTTTTCAGCCCAAAAGAGAGCTATTTCTAATGTTTGCGGCTGTATGGCATCATCAGAATCGACAAAACATATATAATTACCTCTAGCAAAATCCAAACCAGTATTACGTGCAACAGACAAGCCTTGATTAACTTGGTTTATTACTTTTATCCTATTATCATTTTTTTCATACTCAGCTAAAATAACGCCACAATTATCTGGCGAACCATCATTGACACAAATAATCTCAAAATCACTATATGTTTGAGCTAACACACTATCCAAACACCTTGCCAAAAACCTCTCAACCTTATAGACAGGAATAATAATAGATATCATAGGTTGCATTTTTGTTACTGCCATTTTTATTTAACATCCTAATATACTTTTGTTTCAACGACAGACTAGACAATCAAATACTATAAAAATACCCCCCACATTTAGAATATCATATAATAACAGAAAATATTCTGTACTTATGATGAACATCGGAATTTGAGCTCAAAAATATCAACGTTAGAAAACACTGAATCCAAGTGTTTAGCTCAAGAACTTCCAATAACCTAGCTTGCGCCGCATCTTAAAATGGCGCAACAAGTTCAATGGTTTAGGTTTTAGCCAATCAGTGCCTTTATCAATCAAAGCATCTGTTGCGGCTAAAACTCGCTGGCTAGATTGACCATCGCCCATAGGGTGAATTTGATTGCAATAATCATGGATGTGCGCCATCAAATCATCAGGACGACTCAGTGCTCGCGTTAATGCAGATTCAATATCCTCAACCCGACTGATATCGATTAAATGATCTTTCGGTGACTGATTTTTAAAGGTCACCACTGGTTTTCGCTGCATTAAAAACATCAACAGAATCGATGAAGTGTCACACAACATCACATCCCCCGCCTGCAGCAAAGGGATCACATTATCAGTTTCAACAAACTGTAAATTCTCGTTTTCTAAAGCCTTGTACTGCTCAACAATCTTAGGATTCATCTTTGGATGAAATTGCACTAACCAGCTCCATTGGCTCTTTTGCGACAGGGCTTTAATCTGCTCAAATACCACAGGTGCGCAGGTCAAACTTGGGGAAAATGTTGAGCAAAAGAGTACTACAGGCCTTGGGTCATCAGCTTTGATATAAGGATTATCTTTATTCTCAAGAAATAGGGGGTCGAGCGCAGGCCATCCCGTTTCAACGACAGTAAAAGTACCAAACTTTTTCTCTAGTTTCAGAAAGGGCAGAGTCGTCGCAGGGCCTTGGGTACAATACAAATCAAAACAATCTCTGATTTCGAAGTGATCTTCTCGGCCCTTATGATTCATTTTACCCGCATTAAATCCATGGAATACGCCCACTTTAACCCCAGGAATAAAATGAGGGACAACGTTCCCAGGGACGAATACCGCATCTGGTTTCCATGCTTTCACAGCATCGATGCTCTGCAAGCGCAGTTCATCGGTTTTTAAAAACTTAGGATCGACCTCATTTCCCTCTAAGAACCAGCTAACCTCATCACCTCTTTCCAAAATGACTTGTTGAAGTGGCCTTAACATCGCATAGGAATAGTTTTGCGCTATGTAAAATAAATAACGTCTTTTGGCTTGTTTGGCTTCTTCCACAAGCATGCTCCTAAAACACAAACGAATAAATTATTTTGCCAACGCTAAATATTGTTCGGCAATTAAGGTCGCATCGACTTTGGCCAAAATCTCAACCTGCTCGAGGGATGGCGGCAAGCTAACAACCTCGTCTATCATTTTAGCTAACGCTTTGGGATCACGACGCGGCACGAGATAAGGCACTAAATTCCCCGTTAAAATCTCACTGGGTCCATGTGGGCAATCAGTGCTCACAACAGGAGTCCCACAAGCTAAAGATTCAATCAAGACTGTCGGTAAACCTTCAAAATCAGAGCTGAGCACTAATGCCTTAGCCTGCTTAATCCATGGAAAAGGATTACTTTGAAAACCGGGAATAATTAATCGCTTTTCAATACCAAACTTTTTCGCTGCTTTTATCGCTTTTTTGTGGTTATGACACAAGAGCACGACAGGAAGTTGATTTTGCGTGAGCTTGAGGGCTTCAAACAACACATCATGGCGCTTTTGCTTAGCAAAACGACCGACATGAATAAGATAATCTCCCTGAGGGATTTGCGGATTATCTTGCTGTGATTGAGATGTGATTTCGTTAAATTCAAATGGATTATAGATAGTCTGCATCGATGCTGGATGCAAACGACCTTTATCTTTAATCTCCTTTGCTATGCCATTTGAGACAGTAATCAAATGCTGGCCATTGAGCGATTTTTTGGATTTTAGCTTCTTGAAATAAGCAAACGGTCCCAGTTTAAATTGGCGGCTCAACTCTTCTTCTACAGAAGAATGGACTATGACATAAAGCGGTGAAACACCAGTTTTGGTCATCATTAAATTGGTTTTATCTAAATTTGATAAAAACAAATCAAACTTGCCCACTTGAGATTCAATTTCCGCGATTTTTGCGCTGAGTTTGTTAACCGAAGCATTCAATCGCCCAAAATGGTCGAAATCTTTATCCTTAGGGGCAAAACATTGATGAATGGGTAAGTCCTCTGGGATTTCATAATAGCGATTATCTTCCATGACTAAAAAATGCGGCTCATGCCCTAAGCGAATAAATTGCTTGGCTAAGGTAATCATGACCTTTTCGGCTCCGCCACCCGCTAAACTGTCAATGGCAATGGCTATCCGCATGATTTATCTCCTAAACGATATTCTGAATACAAACCGCTAACGCAGCGATACATCAAGAGTGCTGATACTAACAAGCCTTAACTGAGTGTCTGCTGAACCACCAGATCAAACTTCTCAATCACAGCTTCAACACTGATCAAAGCCATCAAATGCTCGCCTTTGGCTCGAGTGCCCCACTTAACTTCGCCACTATGTTGGGATGCTATTGCCTCATCATAGGCGCTCGCCACATATTGCTGCGATAGGTAAGGACCTGTGCGCCCAGGATTGGAATGGGCATATAAACCAATGACTGGCGTGCCTTGGGTAACCGCCATATGCGCAGGGCCAGTATCAGGCGCTAACACTAAACTGGCGCGTTTTAGCAGCGCCAATAATTGCGTCAGACTGGTTTTGCCCACTAAATTATCGATTTTAGAAGGACACGCCTGCAAGATTTGCTCTGCTAAATCCTTCTCAAGTTGAGTTGGGCCACCGCACAGCATGACTCTAAATCCTTTCGCAATCGCATGGCTCGCAACGGCGGCATAACGCTCTGGTAACCAGTTACGTTCAGCCTTACTGGCTGCAGCGCAAATGATAAAGACTTTTTCATTGTCTTTAATCTGCGTCTGGGCAAATTCAGTATCCGCAATTGGCACAGGAATATGCCATTGAGGAGTGAGATCGTTAACGCCAATCGCCTTAGCGAATCCCATAAATCCTTCGAGCACATGGGGCTTGGCCAAGGGCTCCACCCTGTGATTTGTCACTAGCCACTGACCTTCTTTAGCGCGGGCACGATCAAAACCTATGCGCACCTTTGCCGAAATGGCTAATGAAGCCAAGGTTGCGCGTAGCGCAACCTGCATATGCAGCAGCACGTCAAAACGTCGGCCTTTTAACGCCTTACGCAAATTAAAATAGCTGCGCCATCCTTGAGATTTATCGAAAATAACAAACTCAATACCAGGTAAATGCTTCAACAATTGATATTCGAGTTTACCGATCACCCATGTGATTTTGAGCTCGGGGTATTGCCGCTGAATCGCCTGCACCATAGCCACGGCATGACAGACGTCACCGATAGCGGATAAGCGAAGCAAACAAAGAGAATTCATGGTATTGGGATTTAAACTCATTGGGATTGAAGCTAAAAGCTCTTAAGGTTATTTGGCGCAAGCTAAGGATCTTAATGTAGAATGGCCCTAGGTGCCACGCTTAAGTCAACAAATCTCCGATGAATGCTCAGATACAGATCATAAAAACCGCCCAAGGTCACATGGCGCTTTGCCTAGATACGCCAACAGATATCGATCCCGCGTGGTTCTCGGTGGATTTTTGGCGGGCTAAAAATGCTGTCGTCGGTTCATCCAAAGGCCGCTACACCACTTGGTTTGTGGCATTTGAGCATAGTCATTGGGTATTGCGTCATTATTGGCGTGGCGGCTTAATGGAAAAATTCAGCAAAGATGCTTACGTTTATACTGGCCTCGAAAATACCCGCGCCATGGGTGAGTTACGCTTATTAGACGTTTTGTATCGCGAAGATTTTGCTGTACCTAAACCGATTGCCGCCAACATAGTGCGCGATGGATTATTTTACCGCGCCGATATTATTATCGAACGGGTCGAAGGCGCCGAAGATTTAGTCGCTAAACTCGGCAAAGGGGTCATGAGCACTGAGCAATGGCAGGCATTAGGGGCTTGCATCGCCCAATTCCACCAGCGTGGTGTGTACCACGCCGATCTCAATGCCAAGAATATTTTGTTCCAGCCCGCACAAACTGAACCCTTAACGCCAGAGCGGTTTTATCTTATCGATTTCGACCGCGGCGAGTTAAAAACACCGAGCCCGCAATGGCAGCAATCAAATCTAGACAGACTGTTACGTTCCTTTAATAAAGAACAAGCCAAGCTACCAAACCTTGCCTTCACCGCTGATAACTGGTCATCACTAATGCAAGGCTATCAAGCGGCGATGCAAAGCGCCTGATCCACTAAACGAATTATCCAGTTGAATTAAGCGGTTATTAAAGATTGCGCGAGAAGATATTGTTGTTGCAAGGCACCGCGATTTGCCTCAACCACAGCCAATCCCGCGTTCACCGCCTGCTGGCGTAACTCAGGTTTAGCAAAATACTCAATCAAGTTAGCGGCAAGTTCATCCGCCGAAGCGACAACCCTTAACCCACCAGCATCCGCCAACATCTGCGTAATCTGGGCAAAGTCCCAATGGTTCGGCCCCACCATAACAGGTACGCCCATAGCAACAGGCTCCAAGGGATTATGGCCACCATTATTGATCAGCGTGCCACCGACAAAGGCTTGGTCCGCCGTGCCATAAAAGGTCAGAAGTTCACCCATGGTATCGCCGACCAGCACTTGAGTCGTGGCCGTCACAGGAAGATTACTGCTGCGACGAATTAATTCAAAACCTTGACTGGCAACAACCTCAGCAACGGCAGAAAACTGCTCAGGATGACGCGGTGCAATAATCAGCAAGGCATCGGGCCACTGAGCCAATAATTGCCTATGGGCGGTGAGCATGGCGTCAAACTCTCCAGGATGCACACTGCCAGCGACCCAAATCGGCGAGGTTTCACGTCCCCAAGCTTGACGTAGCTGCTTGGCATTGGCTAAACGCTCAGGCGTAATACTGAGATCAAACTTCAAGCTACCACATACTGTCACTCTGTCCTGCGATACACCTAACTCGATAAAACGCTGCGCTTCCACTCGAGTCTGCACCGCAATAATATCGAGTCGTTGCAACATAGGTCGACTGAGTTTAGGGCGCTTAGCATATTGCGCCGCCGACTTGGCCGACAGACGTGCATTAGCCAACATCAAGTGCACACCTCGCTTGGCCGCTATGGCAACCAAATTAGGCCACAGTTCAGTTTCCATAATGATGCAAGATTTAGGTGAGACTTGGCGCAAGAAACGCCCCACACACCAAGGTAAGTCAAAGGGTAAATAACAATGTTGCACTGAGTCACCAAAGGCTTTACGCACTTCTGCAGACCCTGTTGGGCTGGTTGTGGTAACCGTAATGCTTAATTCAGGGTGTGATTGCATAATCAAACGGATCAATGGGATTGCCGCAAGCGTTTCACCCATAGACACAGAATGGACCAGTAAATCCGTCGATTTAAGTCGAGTTAATCCAAAACGCTCCCCCCAACGACCGCGGTAATCAGGGCTTTTAATAGCACGAAATGCTAAATAGACGACTAGCAAAGGGGATAATAAATATAAGATCGTGGAATAGAAAAAACGATTCATTAAAAACGTGCTTATGAGTTTTGCCTGATGAATAGCGGCAATGTTAGCATATGCACCAAATTAGGGATAATTTACCAGCAGTTCGGCGGTCGTTGGTTAGCTTTCTTTGATCAATTATGTGGCGTTCACTAGCAATTTGGATAACTTATGAAAACCCGCGACAAAATAATCTATGCCAGTCTTGAACTGTTCAACGAGCATGGCGAAAGAAACATCACCACCAATCACATTGCTGCTCACTTAAATATGAGTCCCGGGAATCTTTATTACCATTTTCGCAATAAAGAAGACATTATCCGCTGTATTTTCAGTCTATATGAGAATCATCTCGAATCGGGTTTCCAACCCTATGAAGATAAGCAAGTGGATGTAGAACTGTTAATCGGCTACTTCGATGCTATGTTCTATACCTTGTGGCAATTCCGTTTTATGTACGCCAATCTTGCGGATATTCTCGCCCGCGATGAAGAACTAAAAAAACGCTATTTGCACGCACAGCAGCAAGTCTTAACGCGTTCAAGCCATGTGCTGCATAAACTCACACAAGATGGATTTCTGTGTGTCGATGCTGACAAAATCACGCCACTGGCGGATACCATTAAGATGATCGTCAGCTTTTGGATTGGTTATCAACTCACGCAATCCAGCACGTCCACCATTACTAAAGCGACACTTTATGAAGGCGTTTTAAGGGTGCTGATGATTTTCAAAGCCTATGCAACCCCGACTTCCGTTGCGACTTTTACTCGCCTAGAGCAACATTACCACGCGCTAGCGAGTCAAGAATCTCTATAACGTCATCCCAAACACCTATGTTGGGAACTCGCATTCGGAACTAAACTCAAAGCAATTATAGTACTGAGTGCGAACCCGTTTTCGCTCTACAACGCTTAAAAGAATACTCAGTCAAACAGTGGCAAACTTATGTTGCACATTAGTTTTTATAATGTAAAAACCACTTTAGCCCTAAACTAGTTTATCTTGCGAACCTGCATGAAAAAAAGGCTGTAGGCCGATTAGGTTTAGAGTTAGAATGCCGCCACTCCCAAAATCAGAATAAAGTTAACTAAGGAGATATCAGGTGGCCTCTACCTCATTCTACGCACAGATTAATCAACAGCTTACAGACATCAAAGCCGAAGGCTTATATAAAAGCGAGCGTGTTATTGCCTCACCACAACAGACTGCCATTCAAGTTAATCACCAAGAAGTTGTTAACTTTTGCGCGAATAATTACCTAGGCCTAGCGAATCACCCCGAGCTAATCAAAGCCGCCCAACAGGGTTTAGACAGCCACGGCTTTGGTATGGCATCAGTACGTTTTATTTGCGGTACCCAAGACATACATAAAAAGCTAGAAGCTAGCCTGAGCGAATTCCTCGGCACTGAAGACACCATTCTTTACTCTTCATGTTTTGATGCGAACGCAGGTCTATTCGAAACCTTGTTAGATGTAGAAGACGCGATTATTTCCGATGCGCTAAACCATGCTTCTATCATTGACGGTGTACGTTTATGCAAAGCGAAGCGTTTCCGTTATGCCAACAACGACATGGCCGATTTAGAAACTCAGCTGATCGCCGCGAAAGAAGCAGGCGCCCGTAACATCTTGATCGCCACCGATGGCGTATTCTCGATGGACGGCGTGATTGCTAACCTGCAAGGCGTATGTGATTTAGCCGATAAATACGGCGCACTGGTGATGGTCGATGACTCTCACGCGGTCGGCTTTATTGGCGCAAACGGCCGTGGAACCCACGAATATTGCAATGTGATGGACAGAGTGGACATCATCACCGGCACCTTAGGCAAAGCCTTAGGCGGCGCATCGGGCGGTTTCACTTCGGGTAAAAAAGAAGTCATCGACTGGTTACGCCAGCGTTCACGTCCTTACCTGTTCTCTAACTCATTAGCGCCGTCAATCGTGACTGCATCTATCCATGTGTTAGAAATGCTCAAATCAGGCCAAGCCCTGCGCGAAGCCGTATGGGAAAACAGCCGTTATTTCCGTGAGCAAATGTCAGCAGCAGGCTTTACCTTAGGCGGCGCCGACCACGCGATTATCCCTGTGATGATTGGTGATGCGAAACTGGCGGGCGACTTTGCTAACCGCTTATTAGCAGAACATATTTATGTTATTGGCTTCTCGTTCCCAGTCGTTCCTAAGGGACAAGCCCGTATCCGTACGCAAATGTCAGCGGCACATACCCGTGAGCAACTCGACAAAGCGATCACCGCCTTTACCCGTATTGCCAAAGAAATGGGCATTATTTAACCCCTATTTAGGACTTGAGACAATGAAAGCACTAAGCAAGTTAAAAGCCGAAAAAGGTATTTGGTTAGTCGATGCGCCTAAGCCAGTGATGGGCCACAACGATCTGCTGATCAAAATTAAAAAAACTGCGATTTGTGGCACCGACATGCACATCTACAACTGGGACGAATGGTCACAAAAAACCATTCCAGTCCCCATGGTTGTTGGTCATGAATATGTCGGCGAAGTGGTTGATATCGGCCAAGAAGTTCGTGGTTTTAAGATTGGAGACCGAGTGTCTGGCGAAGGCCATATCACCTGCGGCCACTGCCGTAACTGCCGCGCAGGCCGCACCCATTTATGCCGTAACACCTCTGGCGTGGGTGTCAATCGTGAAGGTTCATTTGCGGAATACTTAGTTATCCCCGCCTTTAACGCCTTTAAAATCCCTGATGACATCAGCGATGATTTAGCCTCAATCTTTGACCCCTTTGGTAACGCTGTGCACACAGCATTATCCTTCGATTTAGTCGGTGAAGACGTGTTGATCACAGGCGCAGGTCCCATCGGCATCATGGCGGCTGCAGTATGTCGTCACGTAGGTGCTCGCCATGTGGTGATCACTGACGTCAACGAATACCGCTTAGAGCTGGCCCGTAAAATGGGCGCCACGCGCGCTGTGAACGTGTCAAAAGAAAACCTAAAAGACGTGATGAAAGAACTGGGCATGACCGAAGGTTTCGACGTTGGATTAGAAATGTCTGGCGTACCCTCAGCCTTCCACGCCATGTTAGATACCATGAACCACGGCGGCAAAGTCGCTATGCTCGGTATTCCAAGTGGTGAAATGGCCATCGACTGGAGCAAAGTGATCTTCAAAGGTTTGGTCATTAAAGGCATCTACGGCCGTGAAATGTTCGAAACTTGGTACAAGATGGCCAGTCTTATCCAATCAGGCTTAGATATTTCACCTATCATCACTCACCACTTCAAGATTGATGATTTCCAACAAGGTTTTGACGCTATGGGCTCGGGCCAATCGGGTAAAGTGATCCTCAGCTGGGATTAATCCTGCAGAGCATTACCTAGATAGGGGCTGTACACTCGCAGCCCCTTGTTGCACACTTATCCCATCTTGATTTCCATCTCTTAGCTTTGTCAGGTTTTATTATGTCTTCCTTTAAACACTTAAGCGTTAATCAATTGCTGCAAATGACCGAAGCACAGCCAGTGCAAATCGTCGATATCCGCGATGGCAATAGCTTCACCAACGGCCATATTGCAGGTGCAACTAACCTGAATAACGAAAACCTAGCGCAATTTATTAGCCAAGCCGATATGGATAGCCCACTGGTGGTGGTTTGTTATCACGGCATGAGCAGCCAAAATGCGGCGCAATATTTATGCGAACAAGGTTTTGATGACGTTTACAGCCTAGACGGCGGCTATAGCGCCTGGCATGAGGCGAATGCATGATAGAAATTGGCAGACTCCCCAACAGCAGAGCCGCGCAGGCATTTGTCGATTACCTCAAAGGGGAAGACATTGACTGCCAAATTGAGCCGCTGGTTCAGGGTGTTGCCATTCTGGTTATCCATGACAAAGATGTGGAGCAAGCACGCAAAGAGTTTGCCCACTTTATTGCTCACCCTTACGACAATAAATATCTGCAAGCCTCATGGGAACACGGCGATACCCAAACCAAACTCGATTATGGTGCCCCTTCGCTGCAGTTATTCACCCAATTTATTACCGGCGCAGGCCCAGTCACGTTGATCGTTTTTGCGGTTTGCGTACTCATTTTTGCGGCGATGAACTTAGGATTCGCCAACCAAACCTACGAAGCACTGTCCTATTTTGGGGCAGTACCTCATTCAGAGTTCAGCCAATTCTGGCGTGTTTTTACACCGAGCCTGCTACATTTTTCTGCAATGCACGTCATCTTTAACTTGCTCTGGTGGTGGTATTTAGGTGGAAAAATAGAAACCCGTATCGGTACTGCACCATTGCTCATTTTGCTGTTTGTCGCAGGAACTCTGCCAAACGTTATCCAATATTATGTCGGTGGACCTAACTTTGGCGGGCTGTCCGGCGTTGTGTATGCAGTGGTGGGTTACACTTGGATCATGGGTATACGTAAACCCGCAGCTGGAATAGATTTCCCACCATCATATATGGGCTTTATGATGATATGGTTGGCATTGGGATTCACAGATATTCTAGGGGTTTCGGTTGCTAATGGTGCCCACATTGGCGGCTTACTCATAGGTTTAGCCCAAGGTTTATTTGATAGCCGCAAATCCTCAAGCTCAATCTAATAACTCAATCTAATATTGTGAACCAAGATAAATCCTGAAATTTATCTTGGTTTAATGACTCGCTTCACTCTTCTACAAACAGCTCAAACTAACTCTGATCAGTCATTTCTAGTAGCTTAACGACTAGCTTCTCGATGCCTGAATGCGCTTCAGCAATATTACCAGCCAACATATAAGCGGGAGTGCTGACAATCCGATTTGCTTCATCCACGACTATCTCATGTACTGTCGCAACTTGATGCTCACCGCCCATCAAATTAAACGCTGCGACAGTATCGCTATCATTACCAATAGTGCCTTTTACACCGTGGGGATATAAACGCGGGATCATCATAGGAGCAATACAGATAAAACCAACGGGCTTTTTCGCCAGAATGAACTCATTGATAAAATCAGTCACCAGCGGTTCCACTTCACACTCACTGCCATTCGTCGCAAAGTTACACAGATTTTTCGCCGCACCAAAGCCACCGGGAATGATCAAGGCATCAAATTCGGCGATATCTAATTCTGTAGTCGCTTTGACTTCGCCACGGGCGATACGCGCCGACTCCACCAGCACGTTACGACTTGCAGCAGCATCGACCTCGCCAGTGAGATGATCTACCACATGCATCTGTTTGATATCAGGTGCAAAACACTGGTAGTGAGCCCCTGATCGGGATAAGCATAAAAGCGTTAAAACCGATTCATGTATCTCTGTTCCATCGAAAACACCACATCCACTCAGTAACACTGCGACTTTTCTCATTAAAAATATCCTTCTTATGTCATTAAGTTTTAACAAACCATAAACAAACTAGTTGATCTGATTAAAAATCGTGCTAACTTAATTCGTCGAATCTGACGAGTGCCGAAAATTAAGCCAATCCTTAGATGTATTTTACGGAGTCAATAAAAAATCCACAAATTGGGAAGATTTTTTAAGAAACAGTATTGAACTCACACAAATCTTTTATAAACATAAAAAACAACAACTTAAAAAAATCGCACTAAGCCGTAATCATCGCCATTATTCTCAGTTGACTTTTTCACTCACAGACTTATCCACAGGCTGGGAGTCATTTTGCCATGGCTGAAATAGTGCTTCTGTGGCATGCTTAGCGCCATCTAAGTCATCGATAAACGAAAAATACCTATGCCAACCGTCGCTAAAAACCCACTTGTGCTTGTGGATGGATCTTCTTATTTGTATCGCGCCTATTATGCGCCTCCTCACCTGACAAACTCAAAGGGCGAAGCAACCGGTGCCGTTTATGGCGTAGTGAATATGTTACGCAGCTTGCTGACCCGTTATCAACCAAGCCATATCGCAGTCGTGTTCGATGCCAAGGGAAAAACCTTCCGCAATGACATGTACAGCGAATACAAAGCACAGCGCCCACCTATGCCTGATGATCTACGTTCGCAAATCGAACCCTTGCATCGCATTATTCGCGCACTAGGTTTACCACTGATTTCGATTTCCGGCGTCGAAGCCGATGACGTGATCGGTACTATTGCCCGCCAAGCCAGCTTAGAAAACCGTGCCGTGCTTATCAGCACAGGCGATAAAGACATGGCGCAATTAGTGGATGAGAACGTTACGCTCATCAACACCATGACAGACACCATAATGGGCCCAGAAGAAGTCGTCACCAAATTTGGTGTCGGTCCAGACCGTATCATAGATTTACTCGCGCTGATGGGCGACAAGGCCGACAACATTCCCGGCTTACCCGGCGTAGGTGAGAAAACGGCGCTCGCTATGCTCACGGGAGCCGGCAGTGTGAGTAACTTATTAGCGGAACCCGAAAAAGTCGCCGAGCTCGGCTTTAGAGGTTCTAAAACCATGGCGGCGAAAATCATTGAAAATGCCGACATGCTCAAGCTTTCTTACGAACTCGCCACCATCAAAACCGATGTCGAACTTGAGCAAGATTGGCACGAACTCACTCTCATGCCAGCAGACAAAGATGAACTGATCAAATGCTACGGCGAGATGGAGTTTAAACGTTGGTTAGCTGAAGTCTTAGATAATAAAATGACGGCAAATACCTCAATTGATGCGGCATCCACAGAAACGCAAGAAGACTCATCTCCAGTCGAAGCGATTGAAACACAGTACGACTGCATTCTCACCGAAGCCGAATTAGACACTTGGATTGCTAAGCTTAAACAAGCCGACTTAATGGCAGTCGATACTGAGACCACCAGCTTAGATTACATGGTGGCCGAATTAGTCGGGATTTCCTTCGCCGTTGAGACAGGAAAAGCCGCTTATCTTCCTTTGACCCACGATTACGTTGGTGCACCGACTCAAATCGATAAAACGGTCGCGTTAGAAAAACTGCGTCCGCAGCTTGAGGATCCAAAGATCAAGAAAGTCGGTCAAAATCTTAAGTACGACATCAGTATCTTAGCCAATGCAGGGATCAAACTACAGGGCGTCGCTTTCGACACTATGCTCGAATCCTATGTTTTCAACTCAGTGGCTTCGCGCCATGACATGGATGGTTTAGCACTCAAGTATTTAGGCCATAAAAATATCAGTTTTGAAGAAATTGCTGGCAAAGGTGCAAAACAGCTGACCTTCAACCAAATCCCGCTAGAGACGGCTGCACCTTATGCAGCAGAAGATGCTGACATCACACTGCGTTTACACCAACATTTATGGCCAAGACTCGAGAAAGAAGCCGAACTTGCCGCCATGTTTACCGAAGTCGAATTACCGCTAATCCAAGTGTTGTCGGACATTGAACGTCAAGGGGTATTAATCGACAGTATGTTACTCGGCCAACAGAGCGATGAACTGGCGCGTAAAATCGATACCTTAGAAGAAAAAGCCTACGACATTGCCGGTGAAAAATTCAATCTTGGTTCACCTAAGCAACTGCAAGTCTTGTTTTATGAAAAGCTAGGTTATCCGATCACCAAAAAGACCCCAAAGGGTGCGCCATCGACCGCGGAAGAAGTATTAGTCGAATTAGCCTTAGATTTCCCACTGCCAAAGGTGATCCTCGAGCATCGAAGTCTATCTAAGTTAAAGAGTACTTACACCGATAAGCTGCCACTGATGGTCAACGCCAAAACGGGTCGCGTACACACTAGCTATCATCAAGCTAATGCGGCAACAGGTCGCTTATCGTCAAGCGAACCTAACCTGCAAAATATTCCGATTCGCACCGAAGAAGGTCGCCGTATTCGCCAAGCCTTTATCGCCCCAGCAGGCCGTAAAATTTTGGCCGCCGACTACTCGCAAATCGAACTACGGATCATGGCCCATTTATCTCAAGATGCAGGCTTACTCAAAGCCTTCGCCGAGGGCAAAGACATTCATAGAGCCACTGCTGCAGAAGTATTTGGTACCGACTTTGATGAAGTCACCACAGAACAACGCCGCCGTGCCAAAGCGGTTAACTTCGGCTTAATTTATGGCATGTCAGCCTTTGGTTTGGCGCGTCAGCTTGATATCCCACGCCATGAAGCACAAACCTATATCGATACCTACTTTGCCCGTTATCCTGGCGTATTACGTTATATGGAAGAAACGCGCGCGGGTGCTGCTGACTTAGGTTATGTGTCGACTCTGTTTGGTCGTCGCCTCTACTTGCCCGAAATCCGTGATCGTAATGCGATGCGCCGCCAAGGTGCTGAACGTGCTGCGATTAACGCGCCAATGCAAGGTACGGCTGCTGACATCATCAAAAAGGCCATGATCAATATTGCCCAGTGGATCAAAACAGAAACCCAAGGCGAAATCACTATGATCATGCAGGTTCACGATGAATTAGTGTTTGAAGTCGATGCGGATAAAGCAGAGGCACTTAAAAAGACAATCTGCACCTTGATGGCGCAAGCAGCTAATCTCGATGTTGAACTGCTTGCCGAAGCAGGCATTGGTGATAACTGGGATGAAGCCCACTAATCTCAGTAATATCCAGAAGAACACTATCAATATGATTTAACTGAAAATAAAGCTAATCTGACTTCAATATTTTGAGCTCAGATTAGCTCTCTCCAGTCTTAATCGCCTCTAAGAACATCAATACAGAGTCCTTTTCATCACTCAGCATAAATAACCCTTTCACAATACAAATTAGCTCGTTAAGTTAGACAAACTTCATCGGCAGAAAATGATTCACTCACAGCCAAACAATCTTTACCTGATACATTTGGCAGTAGAGTTCATCGATACACTGCCACAGCAGATGGATATTAAAAGGTGTGATTTACTCGAATTGAAACTGCATTCAAGTCAGCCATATATGCTCAAGAATGCCATAACGGTTGTTCTCTCACGCGTACACCAAAATCTTAGGTCAGGATTAGAGTAAAAAATCAAATCTCAAATATTGATCACTTTTGTATATAAATTTCGAGTTTTCTCTTTAAATCAGCCAATTAACCATTTTCACTGAAATTTTAGGATCAATTTGAGATGCTTTTTCACTCACAACCTGAGATCAAGCGCACATAATTACCTCTTTTTTGAAAAAACTGTTTTCCATTTAAAGATAAATAGAGTAATATTCTCTGCGTAGGGTACAGAGGTTAAGATGTTCTATCTTTCAGACCTTTATTTCACTTATAGTGATGAGCCAAATTCTGGCGCCTCAGCAACTTGTTTGCTGAGGCTTTTTTTTGCTCTTTTTTCAGACTTTAAGTAAATTTTAGAGTATTTACTTTAATAAGGAGTAAATTGGTTGTATGCTAGTTTCATTGAGAACCATTGAAGCTAATTTGATGGTGCTTGAGTCTTGTTGAATTTAGCTTCTCCCCAAAAGAGCTAATATTTTTGGCCGATGATAATATCATCGGCTATTTTTTTGCCTGAAATTAACGAAGAACCGATGGGAATGAGACTGAACAAAAGAGAAAAAATTGCAGTAAAAACAAAGAGGAGGTATACACAGTCAAATTCTACCATGTACACCAAAACAGGCGATATTATTCAGCGTTATTCGCTGCATCTAACTCATCAGTCAACCACTGTGGATGACACCATTCATTAAGAATTGCCAACACTTTAGGCTTACCGGTTCCTTTAAGTGATGAGAAGGGTTCAACTTGCACCCAGTCGCCAAACTCACTTAGTGCGAGACGCACTTCATTTACGGTTTTCATCTTAGCACTTTGGGCTAATTTGTCTGATTTCGTTAGCAAAGCTAATACAGGAATTTCACTAGCAACTGCCCATTCAATCATCTGCATATCGAGATCTTTTAATGGATGACGAATATCCATCAAGACAACCACGCCACTTAAACAAGCGCGTTTTTGCAAATATTCACCCAATGCTTGCTGCCATTTATTTTTCAACGCAAGTGGGACTTGCGCAAAGCCATAACCAGGCAAGTCAACTAAACGACGCTGAGCATCTAACTCAAATACGTTAATTAGTTGAGTACGGCCCGGTGTTTTACTGGTTCTTGCTAAACTTTTTTGCTCAGTTAATGCATTGAGTGCACTAGACTTTCCAGCATTAGAGCGGCCAGCAAATGCAATCTCAACTCCAACATCGCCGGGCAGATATTGATCCAAATGTGCAATGTCAGGTGCACTGATTAAAAACTTTGCCCTACGAAAATCTATACGAGATTCAGTCACTATTTACTCCGAAATTTTTCTACGCAATACCATAATTTATGAAGAATTACTTACTTTCCCACGTTTTCGTGTAAAATATTACTCCGATCACATTAATCATATTTTACCACGCTTGCGGGTCACCCTAGTAAGCTCAGGATAATAATTTAACCAGAAGTTGGAACGCCATGAAAAAGCTAGCTCTTGCGCTGTCTGTTGTAATTGCCGCCATATCTTCACCTGCGATTGCTGAAGGTAATGCTGAAGCGGGAAAAACGAAAATCATTGTCTGTTCGGCCTGTCACGGTATGGACGGTAACAGTATGATCGATATGTACCCCAAAATTGCGGGCCAACACGCCACTTACCTCCAAAAGCAACTACATGATTTCCGTAGCGCAGCACAAACTGGTGGTAAAGATGGTCGTATGGATCCTATCATGAGTGGCATGGCAATGCCTCTAAGCGATCAGGATATTCTCGACATTAGCGCATATTTTTCTAGCCAAGCAATCCAAGTGGCTGAAGCAAAAGATGTTCCTGAGTTAGGTGCTAAACTTTACAAAGGTGGTGATGTTTCTCGTGGCATTACCGCTTGTATGGCATGTCATGGCCCAGATGGTAAAGGCGCTGAGCTTGCAGGTTTTCCAACGCTGGCAGGCCAACACGCCAACTATATCAAGATCCAGCTGACAAAATTCCGTGAAGCGGGCCGCCATAATGACTTAAATGGCATGATGCAAGATGTGGCTAAAAAACTAAATGATAGCGATATCGACGCGCTATCAAAGTATCTTTCTAGCCTGAAGTAATCTTCGCGAGTGAAAAGAAGGGTGTATTGTCACCCTTTTTTTACACCACAAAGTTGACGTGGACGTAAACTGCCAAGATTCGTGCTTGACATAGATCACAGATTTCGGTTTAATAAGCCCCGTACCGAGATAAACCCATCTGTTTGTACAAAAAGATTAATAATAACTTACAGGTTTCGGTATAATTAACATTCAAGATATAAGAATAAAGATACTCAATAACAATAATATACTTAAGACCACTCTCTAATAATAACAAGAGTCGTGATTTCCACTTGAAATCCAGGTCAGCACAATTTTGTAAGGGATGGCCGATAACGCCAATTTGCTTCTAGCAAAACACCTTACACTAAGGGTAACTTGCCCCATCAGGACATAGTTTACATGATGTAAACTGTAGCAAAGGAAGCGATAAGCTTAGGATGCACTGGCTGGATGCTTGTTATCACAGGAAGGTACTTAAGTAACATGGATGGTTAACTCGACGTCAATGATGACGATGCTTTAAAAGATGTGTCGCGAGACCATCTACGGAAACTGTAGTCAGGATGGCGACAGAAAAAAATAAAGTGTCTGGAAGACCATTAACAAAAATAATGCAGGGAAAGCAGTAAAAAAAAGAAGGATACCGACCGGGAAAGTCGCATAGCAAGTATGGATACTTGGAATCAGGATAAGGTGCTAAAGCACCCTTTGTAAGGCGGCAGTTTAACTGCCGCCTTTTTTCTTTTGTAACACCCCATTAGTGTCTAAAATGTGCACTCAACCAATATAATTGGTACAATCAAAGCCTTAATAACCACTTCAGCAGACTCAATGCCCAGATGCCCTCTTTGTCATAACAGTCAGACACGACTCCTTCATCAAGATAAAAAGCGGAGTTTTTATGTTTGCAAGACATGTGAGTTAACCTTTGCGGATGCGAATAGCCATTTACCCCCCGCGGCAGAGAAGCAAAGATACGGTCGTTCACGCATAGCGTCGAAGCAAAAACAGTTATCGCAATTTATTTTGCCGCTGTTAGCGCAATTAGAGCAGCAACAAGCGGGCAGTTTATTAGGATTGAATTTTGGCCGCATACTCGATGATGAGAGCCTGACGACCATAGAAAATGCGGGCCACAAGTTAAATCAATATGATCCCTTTTTTGCCCCTAATCATGACGTGTTAAAGCTAGAGTATGATTTTATCTGCTGTTATCGGGTATTTGAGCATTTTCAAAACCCTATAAAAGAGTGGACTTTGCTCTCTCGGCTACTGCATTCTGGTGGTTGGTTAGCGATAAGCACACCATTACTGACTGAATTAGATGGTTTTGCTAAGTGGCATTATAAGAACAACCTCACCCATGTGAGCTTTTATCAGCGACAAACCTTCGAGTACCTCGCAAACAATAGCGATTTTGAACTATTATTTGCCGCAAAGGACCTCGTTTTGATGCAAAAAACATCATAATCTGGTATAACACTCGGCCTAATTTCGCACCTTGTAGACAAGCTCACCCTTAGTCTGCAAGGCCATACGTTGTAAATAATTGAGAAGACCATGTCTCGTAGCAAGAAAACACGCAAGGGCGGCGAGAACAGCCCTAAGTTACAGCCAAGAGTGAAGAAGCAAGATCGCGCTGTAGCGACTGGCAAACGTAAAGATTCTGGCAATAAATCAGGTAGTCGTCATAACGAAAGCTTAATTTTAGCGCAAGCGCCGCAACAGCAGGCCGCTAAGAAAAAAGACCCGCGTCATGGCAGTAAAAAGCCTGTGGCTTTAGCGATTCCTGCGGCAGTGGTAACAGATAAAGCCGCTCAGCCAAAAGTTAAACAAGCTAAGCTGACTGACGAGCAAAAATTGCTGAAATTGGAAGAAGATCCAAGACTAAATCAGCTGTTAGATATGCTTGAAGAAGGCCGCGACCTCAACGAGGTTGACCAAAAGTGGTTAGATCAACAGCTAAATAAAATTGAAGCTCTGATGATTAAACTGGGCATTAGCGACGATATGGATGATGACACACCTTCATCACCTGCTAAGTCTTTATCTGACGATGAGTTGTTCGACAAATTCGAATCAGGCGCTGACTTACTAAAAGATTATCAAGACAAGTTCTAACCTCTCAGTGCTAAGGCATAGGGAACTCAGTTTTTAGCTGTGGCTCCTTATGCCATTCATATAAGGAGTCTCTGTGTCTACGACTATCATTATTCTCGGTTTTATCATCATAGTAGCGCTAAGTAGCTACGCCACCTTCTTAATCCTAAAACTCAAGCAGCAAAAAAAGCGTCAGCAGGCTGAACAAGCCGAGCGTGAAGTGACTGCGAACGCAAAACGTGCCCAAGTTTTAGATGATATCCGCTATATCGCCACCGCCATGATTGAAGACCGCTGTGAGATCTCTGAAGGCGTGGTCAGGATTGGGCGATTATTTGAAATCCTGTCATTAAGTGAGCGTGTGGCTCCCGATTACCCTTCATTATTCAAACACTTTGAGTTAATTAAAAATCATCCCATCATGGATGCTCGTCAAGCCTTGCCTAAGCAAGAAAGAATGAAGTTAGACTTGATCAGAATGAAGTCCGAAGCCGCATTAGAGCAAGGCATTAGTGATGATGCGAAAAAACTGTCGGATTACCAAGCCAAAGCGATGCATTAAACCAGCCAATTGCTATACCTCAAGACCACTTATATTGTGGTTTTGAGGTTATCTCGATAAAACCCACACCAATCTTACCCTCCTTACTCCCGTGAGCCTGCGCACAAAACCGCCAAATATCGACAGACAAGCGTACTTTTTGATAGATATTGCGTAACTTCTAAAAAGACAGACGTCATTTTTACAACCTAGATCAAGGTTATTTACTTAAGAACCTTGCATACTTCGCTTGTTGCTAATTTACCCACGGAGGACACGCCTTGAAGCAGCCCACTCAGATTAGCTGGGATCAGTCGATGATCGAAAAATATAACTACAGCGGTCCCCGTTATACCTCTTACCCAACGGCATTAGAGTTCGATGACACATTCACCGAACAAAACCTGCTGACGGCCATTGAAAATAGCAAAAGCGATAAACTGTCGCTGTATATTCATATCCCGTTCTGCGCCAAGCTTTGTTATTACTGCGGCTGTAATAAAGTCATCACCCGCCACCAACACAAAGCCGATCAGTACATTGAATATTTAAGCCAAGAAATTATCAAACGTGCGCCCCTGTTCAAACATTACAGTGTGACCCAAATGCATTGGGGCGGCGGTACACCCACGTTCTTAAATCCTGAGCAGATTCTTAAACTTACGTCATTGATTAAAGCTAACTTTAACTTTGCGGAAGAAGGCGAATACTCGATTGAAGTCGATCCTCGTGAGATTGAGCTGTCAATGCTCGACACGCTGAAAGAAGCGGGCTTTAACCGTATATCCATCGGTGTACAAGATTTCAATAAAGAAGTGCAAATTGCCGTTAATCGCGAACAAGATGAGCAATTTATCTTCGACTTAATGGCCAAAGCGAAAGCCATGGGTTTTGTGTCGACCAACATAGATTTAATCTATGGTTTGCCACACCAAACGCCAGAAACTTTTGCCGTCACTATGCAGCGCGTTTTAGATTTATCGCCTGACCGTCTGTCGGTATTTAACTATGCTCACTTACCTGCGCGCTTTGCCGCTCAACGTAAGATCAAAGACGAGCATTTACCTTCGCCAAAACAAAAACTCGAAATGCTGCACCAAACTATCGAGACCTTAACTGGCGCTGGTTACCAATATATCGGCATGGACCACTTTGCTAAACCCGATGACGAGTTAGCCAAGTTGCAGCGCGAAGGCAGACTGCACCGCAACTTCCAAGGTTATACCACCCAAGAAGAATGCGATTTGTTAGGTCTTGGCGTATCGTCCATCAGTCAGATTGGCGATTGCTATGCGCAAAACCAGAAAGATATCCGCCCTTACTATGAGGCCATAGATAAGGAAGGCCATGCTTTGTGGAAAGGTTGCAGCCTAAACCGTGACGATGAAATCCGCCGTGTAGTGATTAAACAGCTGATTTGCCACTTCGAACTGGATATGGCGAAAATTGATGAGAAACTGGGGATTAACTTCGAAACCTATTTCGCGGAAGATCTTAAGTTAATGCAGACATTTATCGATGATAAGTTAGTTGAAATCGTCGACAGACAGATCACTATCAGCCCTACAGGCCGTTTATTGATCCGCAATATCTGTATGTGCTTCGATCTTTACTATCGTCAAAAAGCGCGTCAGCAACAGTTCTCACGCGTGATCTAAAACGCTTATTGCTGCACTCGCAAACGCTCACAAAAAATCCGACTCTAGAGTCGGATTTTTATTTATGGCTATTTTTAGTAACGACTCAGAATCGACTTATGCCTTAGCGGCATAGAGTGCTTTGCGCTCACTGTCCGATAAAAATGCCATTTCAACGCCGTTACGTTGCACCTGCGCTAACTCAGCATCGGTTAACTTGAGTTCAGATTTGGCGATACGATACTCATGATTAATATCGATAGCGCTCACACCGGGATCATCGGTATTTAGGCTTATCAACACGCCTGCATCCATAAAGGTTCTGAATGGATGCTCAGCGTAAGAAGCCACAGTAGAAGTATGCAAATTACTGGTTGGGCAAGATTCGATGCCAATACGGTGCTTAGCAAGATATTCCATCAGCTTAGGATCGTGAATCGCGTTCACCCCATGACCAATTCGAGTTGCGCCAAGTTCTTGAATCGCTTGCCACATACTTTGTGAACCCGCAGCTTCACCAGCGTGAGCCGTAATCGCAAGGCCAGCATCACGAACACGTTTAAAGTGATCGTTAAATAACTCGCCAGGGAAGCCTAATTCATCACCGGCTAAGTCCATAGCCACGAGATGTTGTTTATGGGCGAGTAAGCCTTCAAGTTCTTGAGTACAAGCAGCTTGACCAAATGAACGTGACATAATGCCAATCAAATTGATCTTCACGTTATAGTCTTTTAAGCCCGCTTTAACGCCGTCAACTACCGCCTCAACTACGCCTTCAATCGGTAACTTATGGTTCATCGCCATATAGTAAGGACTAAAACGTAACTCAGCGTAATCTAAGCCAGATAACGCCGCATCGGCAACGTTTTCATAGGCGACGCGTTTAACCGCATCCAAATCTGCGAGTACAGCAACCATCCAATCGAGCTTCTTTAAGAAGGCGACTAAGCTAGTTTCTTTCCCCTGAATTTGCACAAAAGGTGCGAGTGTCTCTAAAGAATCGGCAGGTAGCGCAATGCCGTGTTGGTGTCCTAGTTCCCAAATGGTATTTACCCGCACATTACCGTCTAGGTGA
Organism: Shewanella sp. M-Br; assembly: GCF_036245925.1. Lineage (NCBI taxonomy): Bacteria > Pseudomonadati > Pseudomonadota > Gammaproteobacteria > Alteromonadales > Shewanellaceae > Shewanella > Shewanella sp. M-Br. The sequence continues at coordinate 5,788 of NZ_BJBV01000004.1, read as the reverse complement.
CGATGCAGATCCACCAATGGAATGGATGTATCAATCATATTTAACCCCTATTTGAACTACCCAGCCAATGCTTTTGTTATTTGGTCGCGGGCGGACACTAAGTTTAACACGCATTTTCGGGGGCATTTATGCGCCAAACGCATTTAAATTCACATTCAGTCACAATTCTGCTTAATATCCATACAAGGAACGGCCGCATTCATCAGGCATAATAACTTCAATAACAACGAAAATATCAGAGATCTAACATGCATAAACTCTTAACCCCCAGTTTATTGATATGCGCATTAGGCGCCTGCAGTGCCACTCAAACCACAAAAGATATTCAAACCCCATCGTCACAGACAATATCAGCAGCACAGTCGCAAGTTGAGCCAATCGCACCAGCGCTGCAAGCGATTATCGACCAAAGCTGGCAATTACAGCTCAGTGCGAGTCCTGAAATGGCTTACAGCATGGGCGATGCCAGTGCAGCAGGAAAATTAGCGGATCTCTCGCCAGCCGCGCTCGCTAAGCTTAATCAAGGTCAAATCGCAGTACTAGCGCAGCTCAAAGCACTCGACCGCAGCAACTTGAGTAAAGAAGATAAGATTAACGCTCAAATACTGGAAGATCAGATCCAAAACGATGTCGACCTATATCGTTTCAAGGATTATTACCTGCCCATTACGGCGGAAAGCGGCTTCCACGCTTATATCACGTCAATCGCACAGGGAAGATTCAACACCCTTGAGGATTACCGCAACTATATTGCCAAACTCAATGCACTCCCGACCTATTTCGCCCAGCAAACCCACTGGCTAAAACAAGGATTAGCCGAGGGAATAACGCCGCCAAAAGTGACACTCAATGGCTTTGAAGACAGTATTAGTGCTTATATCGTCCCTGTTGAAAAGAGCAGTTATTTCAAACCTTTTACTCAATATCCCAACTATTTCACTGAGGCACAAAAAACTCAGCTGACCCAAGAAGGCCGCGCTTTAGTTGAGCAAAAAGTTCTACCTCTGTACCAAAACTTTTATGATTTCATGACTAAAGAGTACATTCCCAATGCTCGGGAAAATATCGCGGCCAGTAACTTACCTAACGGCGCAGAATTTTATGAGAATAGGGTACGTTACTATACGACCTTGAATATGACGTCGACGCAAGTGCATGAACTGGGTTTAAAAGAAGTACAACGTATCCGCCAAGAAATGGAACAAATCATCGCGTCAGTAGGTTTTAAAGGCAACTTTGCCGACTTCTTACATTTCCTGCGGACCGATCCCCAGTTCTACACCACCAGTGCCGAGCAGTTACTCAAAGAAGCGGCATTTATTGCCAAAAAAGCCGATGCCATGCTACCTAAGTACTTCGGCAAACTCCCACGCCAACCCTATGGTATAGCGCCAGTGCCCGCCGAAATTGCACCGAAATACACCACTGGGCGATATTCAGGATCGAACAGCGATGATGAACCCGGTTACTACTGGGTCAACACTTATGCATTGGATAAGCGCCCACTCTACGAGCTAGAAGCCTTAACCTTGCACGAAGCCGTACCTGGTCATCATCTGCAAATTTCACTCAACTCTGAGCTAACCTCACTCCCAGATTTCCGTCGTTATGGCTATATCTCTGCCTTTGGTGAAGGATGGGGGCTATATTGCGAATATTTAGGTTTAGAAGCTGGTTTCTACCAAGATCCATACAGTAACTTTGGTCGCTTAACCTATGAAATGTGGCGCGCGGCGCGTTTAGTCGTAGATACTGGCATGCACGCCCAAGGATGGAGTCGTCAACAAGCCATCGACTTTATGGCCAGCAATACCGCACTATCACTGCACAATGTCACTACCGAAATTGACCGCTATATTTCGTGGCCAGGACAAGCCTTATCCTACAAAATTGGTGAGTTAACAATCAAACGATTACGTGCCAAGGCAGAACAGGAACTCGGCGACAAATTTGATATTCGTGCCTTCCACGATGCTGTGCTCGAAAATGGCTCAGTGCCTATGTCGATCCTCGAACAGCAAATCAATGATTTTATTGAAGCGAAAAAGGCGACACGCTAAGTTAATGAAATTCATGGGAGTCGGTATTTTCAGACTCCCATGGTTGTCTGTTACACTCTAACAAACCATTCAAGCCAAATGATTTGCGACTGAGTATGAGCCAAGCCAAAGCGACATTTTCGACTGAACACGATTTAAATACCTCAGAGCAGCAAGCCTTCTGGCAAAGCGTTGTTCAAGACACGCTAGCCTCTGCCGACGGCGTTACGCTGGCCTATATGATGGTCAAACATCCCCAAGCGCATGCCGCAATCGTTCTCAGTAGTGGCCGAGTCGAGTCCTATTTAAAGTATCAAGAATTGGTCTTCGACTTATACCAACAAGGTTACTCTGTTTATGCCATAGATCACCGTGGCCAAGGGCTGTCAGATCGTATGACAATCAATCTACACATGGGCCATGTGCGAAGATTCAATGATTATATTGATGATTTTGCACTATTTATGCAGAAGATAGTGTTACCACAAAACGACAAACAACTCATGCTACTTGGCCATTCAATGGGTGGCGCGATTGGCACTTTGTATCTCAAACAGCATCCCGATATTTTTACCGCCGCGGCATTTTCAGCGCCCATGTATGGCATTAAATTACCTATGCCAAAAGCGTTCGTACGCTGGTTAGCCAGTAAACTCGATACCACACTCAATGGTGGCGAGCCTAATTATGTACTTGCAGGACAAAACTATAAACCTGTTCCATTCAAAGGGAATGAGCTAACTCACAGCCAAAGCCGATACCAAGCCTACCGAGAATTGTATGATGCTGCTCCTAAGTTACAACTCGGTTCACCCACTAACCGTTGGTTGACTGAATCTTTAGATGCGGCAGATACTTGCGTACTGGCAACGGCACAAATTCGCACTCCGATACTGATACTGCAAGCGAGTGAAGATAAGATTGTTGATAATGCGGCCCAGAATCTCGCCGTGAGTACCCATTGCCAATTGAAAGTAATCGCTGGGGCCGCCCATGAGATTTTTATGGAAAAAGACGCCTGCCGAAACCAAGCCTTAAACTATGCTCTCGACTTCTTTAAACGCTGCGCAATAAAGGACGAGGACAAACAAGCTGGATAAAGTCCGCTTGGTTTAAGGCTCGACTGAATAAATAGCCCTGATAGCCATCACAGCCAAGTTCAACAAAAGCTTGATATTGTTGGGATGATTCGACACCTTTGGCGACAACGCTCAAATTGAATTGCCGCGCAGAGGTAATAAGTACATTCACTTTTGTTGGCATTGTGGTTAATGAATCAATACAACTCATATCCAATTTAACCGCAACTAATGGCTGATTAGCTAAGCAGCTCAAGGCACTCAAGCCCGAACCGAAATGATCGAGGATGATACCTACACCTGCTTCAACTAACTTAGAGACACGCTCATCCACAAACTGTGGTTGCATTAAAAATGCGGCCTCATTGAGCTCAATACCCAGTTGATTAGCCACAATACCATGCTCCTTAACTAACCCAACGAATGCATCAACAAAATCTGCCTGACCAAATGAGAATGCACTGATATTGAGAGTCAAAGGAGGCAAACTTCTTCCTTGAGCCCGCGATTTCTGAATAAACAGACACACCCGCTTAGCCACCCAAAGATCAAGCTCAGCAATAATTCCCCCTTGTTCTGCTAATGCCACAAATTCAGCTGGCGGAATAAACTCTCCATCAGCACGATACCAACGCGTGAGCACTTCAGCAGAGACAAGTTCACTGGTCGCATTGATCACAGGCTGGAACATTAACGTTAAGCTATCTTGTTGTAATGCGGTTTGTAATTCCTGTTGCAACAGCTCATCACGGCTCTGGCGAAAGTCCATTTCAGCATGGTAAAAAGCGCACCCAGCTTGACCTGCTTGCTTAGCGCTTAACGTTGCCAACTCGGCACGACGCATGACTAAAGCAGGATCTAAGGTTTCTATACTATCGAGTAAACAGATCCCCACACACGCGCTAAGCTCAAAGTGATGATTACCGTAATGGAATGGTCGAGCAATCACTTGCCTTAACTCACTCGCAAGGGCTAAAGCACGACGAGCAGCGGCTGACGCATCTGCCGCTAAATCTTTAGCAAGCAAAACGAAATTACCAGACTCTAATCGACCGACCGTTATATTTTCAGTGAAATAACTCGATAAACGGGCCGCGATTTGTGTTAACAAGCGCTCTAATTCATGGGAATGTAAAGTGGCGACCAATCCTAAGCGATCCACCTCAACGAGCAGCAATGCTCCCCATTGCCCCGAACTATTACCTTGGGTTAAAAATTGCGATAAGCGCCCCATAAAGACATCGGGCAACATCTTGCGACCGACAACAGATTGATCCACAAGCTCAGTAATTGCAGCATGGTTCTTCGCGCTTTCTGACACATCCATATGAATGCCTATCATGCGAGTCGGGCGCCCTTGGGGATCCCAATCAACTAACATACCGCGGTCTAACACCCACACATAATGGCCATCTCTATGCCGTAAGCGGTGAACACTTTCAAATTCTTTACTCTTTCCGCTAACGTATTCCTGCAAAGCATCTAACACAATCTGCTTATCATCGGGATGTAGCCGCGTCTCCCATGTCTGGAATACTCCAGCCAATTCATCAGGCTCATAACCAATCATCTCTTTCCAGCGATCAGAAAGAAAAACCTCCCCAGTACTAATATCCCAATCCCAAATACCGTTACGCGAACCTTCCACAGCAAATAACCAACGCAATTCACTGTCATTCAGCTGTTTAACTGCCCGACTTAAACGCTCATGTGCCTGCTGCAAACTGGCTTGCAAAGATAAAACTTCAGATGAACTCCAAGGTATCGATGTCGAAAAGGAAGAAGTACCTACCTGCTTAGCTGCCTCGCTCAACATTTGGAATGGGCGGATCAACAGGAAATATAAAATAAAGGTAAAGCCAATCAGCAATAATCCACCCAGCCCCCAAACCCGCATAAAACGTTGCTGCAACTTAGCAGAAGCTTCGGCCACTAAAGGGGCTAAATCGGCTTCAAGATAAATCAAATCAACAGCCCCACCATACTGGGGAAGAACGGGATAATATGCTTGAATAGTTAAACGGTCGAGATTAACGAGGATCTGCGGAAGAAAAGCTTGAACCACAGAGCGGTGAAGGTCTACATCATAACCATCGATGACTTGAGTCGCATTGCTATCACGCCACACAGTATGATTAGCAAAACGAATACGGCTTTCAGCATCAACCAAGATATACACCATAGTGCCCATATCCAGCGCAGCTAAGGAAACTTCCTGCTCAATCCGCTCCACATCCTGTAAAGCTTGCGCCGATTGAACCACATTCTGCATGCGGAACAACTGTTGCTTTATCAAAGCCGACTGTCGCTGCGCAAGTTCAGCCCTAACTTGGTCATTTTCGAACAGGTACTCGCCTATGACCAACACTAAATATAGGGTCAGCATACAAAGAGGAAGCAGTACCGCGAGCGAAAGCTTACGAAGCATAGGCAACAGATGGCCGTTAACAAAAAAATTAATATTTTTGTATGCTAACGGGAAACTAACCACTAAGCAAAAGGACTTATCAAACTAAGCGAGATCTTCATGTAAATAATCAACTTAGAGTATAAAAGTCTGAAATAAAGGAAGGAAAAACGTAAAGAACTAGCAGAAGAACCAAAACTAAAATGAATAGAACAATGCTAGATAGCATTGGTCTTTAAATGACAATTTAACAAATTGCAGAC